>CALBTS010000630.1 GCA_937968035.1 uncultured Methanomethylovorans sp. | reverse complement strand
AAGGAGGAAAGGACTGAATGAACGGGGACTATATATTCCTCCTGATAAGATTGCTTCTTTCACATCTCATCACAGATCTCCTGCTTCAGAAAGACCGGAACATAGACGAAAGCAGGGAGAAGAAGTGGTCATCCCGCTGGTTATACCTATATGGCGCCGTTGCAGGTCTGTCAGCTTATATTTTTGCGGCACAGTGGGATGAATGGTGGATATTGCCTGCGGTTGCTTTGGGCCATGTGGTAACAGATGGCATCAGAGCTAGGAAAAAAGATACTCTGCTCTGGTTTTCTCTGGGCCAGGCAGCCCATATATTAGTAATATTAACAGTGTGGTATATGCTTCTCCCTTCAGATACCTACGGGCAATTTTCTCACTGGATAGCAGATGTACAGATATGGATCCTGATCACTGCATATTTTATGATACTGTTTCCTGCGGGATCATTCATAGGAAAAGCAACAGAGAGATGGAAGAAGGAAATAGAACCCTTAAATCACGAAGGGCTTGAGAAAGCTGGCCTGTGGATAGGAAGAATGGAACGATTTCTGATACTGACATTCATCCTTGATCATGAATATTCTCTTGTCGGACTGCTCATAGCCTCAAAGTCGCTATTAAGGTTCAATGCCGACAGAAAGGCCGGTGAATATATTCTGATAGGTACGCTGGCAAGCCTGACGATCTCTGTAGGAGTGGGGCTTATAGCTTTATGGCTTCTGAGAATAACGAGTTAAGTATCCTGAATTAAAAATGTGGTATCCGGAGAAAATGCCAAAATATAAAAATTGAATGATCCGTATTTTGGATCACTCTTCAGTTTTGCTGCCGCCAATGATCTCCTCTATGGATCTTTCACCGTACTCTACAACCTTGGTGTTGATCTGGACGATGTCAGGAGAGATCTCCTTGCCATGCATGGTCTTTCTGCGGCGCATTCCATCGGCCTTAGGCGAATAGCCCACACCTGTGGCAACAAGGATCTTTTTCCTCTTTGGGCCCGGGAGGTCTGGCCTCATGACCATTCCGCTCTTGTCACTTCCTCCGGTGATCACCAGTTTATATCCGGAGAGACCCACTACGGATCCATCGATATCCTGCCCTATAATCTTTCCTATGAACTTGTTTGCCTCGGGCCCCTTAACATCGAACTGGTAACTCTTTGTCTTTGGGTCTGAAACAACTACTTTAAAATCTGCCAACTTTATTCCTCCAAATAGTTATAAACTCTTAAATTTGCATAGTATGATATTTGTATTCACTTTGCCCAGAATGGATTTTCCTTTCTTTTAATGTCCAGGAACGCGTCTAAAGCTTCCACTTCATCTGCAGAAAGGGAATCGCATATTTCATGCTCAAGGATCTTCGCATGCCTTTCAGGCACATTTACGTAAAGGATGTCTTCCTCTTTTATCTGGCGTCCGACCGTTGGCCCTTCAATGGCCATGGCTACTTCCATTCCTGTCCTTGCAGTGCCGATGTTTTCGCCCCTTAATTGCAAACCTTTGACCTTACCGATAACCACGCCATCAGAGTTCGTGATCTCTATATTCGTCCTTACGATACCAGATCTGATCTTTACTCCGACAACCGCAGGTTTACTCTGTCTGAAAATACAATCGCGCATGATCTGAAAGACCGCAGGCTTCACAATGGTTTCAGAAATGTTCTTTTCAGAGAGCTCTTTCTGCTCCTCGATCCATTCCTTATAGTCTTCAATTAGCCTGTAGATCACGTCATTCACGAATAGTTTGATGTTGGACAGCTGAGCTTTCTCTTTGGCGTCGGGCAATATCTTTACGTTGAATCCTACCAGGACCGAGTATTGAGGATCCTCAATTGCAGAGACCTCAACAATGTCACGGTGGGTTATATCGCCAACATCCGCTTTCCTTATGGCTATATCCTCTTTCTTAAGCTCATTGACAAGAGCTTCAAGGGAACCTATAGTATCGGCTTTGATGGTGATACCCATTGTGTCTGTATCAATGTGTACTGCATCAACTTCCTGTTTGATCTCTTTTACTATCTTATCGATGGTCTCAGCAGTTGCAACTCTCAGAGGAGTGCCTGCAAGGGCTCCATCAAGATTAGGGGCCGAGATCTTTATACCGGCAGCTGCAATTACTTTGTCGATCTGCTGGAACTTTTCTTCGGATTTTATCTCAGTCAATGGTCTGGGCTTCAGAATGGCCCGTACTTTGGTCTGGATAGGTTCACCAAGACTACCTAGAACGATCGTATCGCCTTTCTGGAGCATGCCGTCATAAAGGATCATGTCCACGGTGGTACCAAGTCCGCGTTCTTCCTTCACTTCAAGTACTGTTCCGACACCTGGACCGGTTGCGTCGTACTGCAGATTTACTTCCAGGAATTTCTGTGCCAATCCCAGCAATATCATCAGCACATCAGGTATTCCTTCTCCGGTATGTCCACTTATGGGGATCACACCAATGGTGCGCTGGAAATCTTTTATACGATCATAGCGATCTGCATTGAATCCGATATTGAAAAGTTCACCGATTATCTCATAGAACTTGTTGTCCAGATATCCTTTCACATGTTCAGCTTGCTTATTGTAACTTACAAGGAAAGGAGAATTTGGTACAGGGTTCCATCCGTGTATCCTGTCGATCTTGTTCGCCACCACCACGAAGGGGGTCTTGAAACGTTTCAGGATCTGCAGGCTCTCTATGGTCTGCGGCTTGAAACCTTCATTGATATCGACCACCACGATAGCAAGATCTGCAAGCGCTCCCCCGCGACTTCGCAGGGATGTGAACGCATGATGACCGGGAGTATCAATGAACAACAGGCCAGGTACGACAAACCTTTCCCTTAAGGAGGGATTGCCGCATTTCTCGACAATTACATCAATAGGCACTTCAGTAGCACCTATATGCTGGGTAATTGCACCTGCCTCACCGGCAGCCACTGAACTTCCTCTGATCTTATCAAGCAGGGTAGTCTTCCCGTGGTCTACGTGCCCCATCACAGATACTATTGGAGTTCGCAAATTCTTCCTGTCTACCATGAGAAAACCCTTCTTTTATTACTTTTTCTTTGAGATATGTAGAAACATAAGGAACGGGGTGCTCCATTCCCGATACCAGAATAGTCAAGAGGACCAGGAATGGCGAACACCGATCAGATCCCTTTACTCGTACAGCCACGCCTCATCTATCTTCTTATAAGCTGTGATCTCATTGGCCTTGAAGTGAATGGAGATCTCACGCTTTGCAGCTTCGGGTGAATCGGAAGCATGTACTATGTTCCTTCCGGTCTCCAATGCAAGATCACCACGGATAGTGCCAGGCAATGCGTTCACCGGATTGGTGGCGCCATTGATGGCCCTCATGATCGCAATGGAGTTATTACCTTCAATGACCATGGAAACAGATGGGCCGGAAGTAACATATTCTATAAGGGAATTGAAAAAAGGCTTTTCAGAATGCTCCTTATAATGTGCTTTTGCACTGTTCTTATCCATAACGTTCATACGCATGGCTGCTATCTTGAGCCCTTTTCTCTCTATCCTTGAGAGGATCTCTCCTATTAACCCTCTTTGCACAGCGTCCGGCTTTATCATCACATAAGTCTGTTCCATTTTGACACCAACTCAGGCTTTCTTGAGGTAGATCCTGCCCTGTTCTGTCCAGACAGTACGCCTGGGCAGCCTTCCAAGCATAAAGTTGTTCTCGCACTTGGATGAACAGAAATAATATGTAGATCCATCTTTCTTCGCGAACAATTTCCCTGTACCTGGCTCGAGCAACTCACCGCAGAAAGAACACTTTCTCTGTTCCATTCATATCACCTTGTAGTGAGCTTTTTGGCTTCTCGTGAGGTCTCCATGAGCATGAAGACATCCCCTATTCTTACGGGCCCGACACTGTTGCGGGTAATTATGCGGCCCTTGTCACGGCCTTCCAGAACCCTGCACTGGATCTGGCTGGCTTCACCATGCATACCGGTATTTCCGATAACATCGATGACCTCTGCCGCATATCCTGTATCATCATCTGCCATTGTCTATACCTCCAAAGGATTTATTTCAGAGCGTTGACCTTCTGGACAATGTCTTCAATAAGTTCTCCACCCTTTCCGGCATCTACTATAGCCACTGCTGCACAGTTGACACCGATTCCACAGGCTGCCCCTAATTCCTTCTGCTGTTTTACAAATATATATGGAGCATTCTTTTCTTCGCACAGTACAGGAATGTGAGCAATGATCTCAGCAGGCTGAATGTCCTCTGCGATAACTGCAAGCTTTACAATGCCTCTTTCAATTGCTTTTGTAACTTCGTTAGTGCCTTTCTTGAGTTTGCCGGTGTCTCTTGCGAGTTCAACGCTCTCGAGGGCTTTGTCAGCTAGCTCTACTGGAATATCGAATTTTTTTGCCATATTATTTATCTCCTTCAAAACCATGAATATATTTCATAGTCTTTCATCATTCATTGTAGCTCCGGAATGAATCTGGACCGGAACATATCTGGCTTAATGATCATCAACTGCCCGTGTTGGTTGCCACATAAAGTAAACTACATTGCAACTTACATCAAGCGTTGGCTATCAATCGCTGCATTTATTTATATACCTTGCGGCAAAATGCTAACGTAGCCTGCGCAGAAGGGTTTACGAGAACAAAAGTCTTTCCGTTGGATAAAGGAAAAAGAGCCTTAAGAGTAAGGCTCGAACGCAAGGTTAAAAAGGTTAGATTCATTCGCTTTCACTACAACTTTAGTGATATTGTTGTCTTTTACAATATCATATTCAAGCCCACGGTTTGAACTGTTCTCTGCAAGAGAACTGAGTTTTGTCAGAACGCTTTGATTGAGGTTCAGATAAAGAATGGTCCGTGCATAGGTTTTATTTTCCAGGGCCCTGAACTCCATGTAGTATTGGTCAGCGGTCAGTTCATTGTCGGAGCTTACCATCTGTATCTCTGCTCCGGGCTCGGTGTTACTGAGCAGATAATCGAAGTCTTTTGAACTTCCAGCAGTGCCGGAGATCACATCTATTACTTCCTTGAGCCTTTTTTCAGTACCCAATAACATAGGAGATCCAAGCACATTGGAATAATTATTGCCCCTTGACAGGAAATAATACCCATTATATGGTTCTGTTGATCGCATATACTGGAAGTTGACAACTTCCGGACTGATCGTATGCATCTCAAAGACGGCATCAGAATCTTCCGCAATATTATTGTCAATAGCAGTGAACTGTTTAGTTACCCATACATTATATAGGGCTGACATTTGAGTTGCATTTGGCTCAAACATTTGCAACTGACTCGTGTAAACCTTTGTAAAGTCCACATATTGAGCAGCTGTAATACCTTCAGGACTCATCGCCAGTCCGTCTGCAATGGAATTAAGCTCATGGCTCACTTTATTCCCAGGCATGGTCCCTATACCAGGAGCGTCACTGGCTGAATCTGGTTGATTATTGTTATTATTCGATGAACCGCTAAAGAACAGGGGAAGAATGGATCCCACCATGATCACTGCGAGAAAAATACCAATAGCACTCTTTTTATCCATTTATTATCCTCTCGGCTTTAATTAATGACATCTCATAATAAAAACCTTTACTTAAGATCTATGCTAACAGCATCTGTAAAGAAGGATGCGGCGATCAAACATATCCCGCATCCATAAAGGATTTTGATATCAAATGGCCTTTTCACCTATCTTGGCAATGGTCTCATCGATGCTTGCCTTAAGCTCATCTGGTATTCCCTGAATGCCCACATCGAGGAATCCTCTGACGATCATTCCAACAGCTTCTTCTTCCGTAAGGCTGCGGGCCATAAGATATTCGATTTGTTCTCTGGCTATCCTGCCGACAGCGGCTTCATGGGAGAGTTCGATATCCTCAACATTTGCTTCGAGGATGGGGATGGCCCTCTGAGTACCTTCACTGGAGAGTACAAGACCATGACATTCGAGATGACCTTTTGCTCCATCGGCATTACCTATCATCTCACCTCTTGCAATGACCTTTCCACCAGTGGTGATAGTCCTTGAGATAAGTTCTGCCTTAGTATCAGGAGCATTAAATATCACTCTGCTACCCAGATCCAGCTCTGATCCGGGATGAGCTACTCCTATGCTATTCAGCCTTGTAAATGCACCTTTCCCTTCAAGAAGGACCGTCGGATATGTCTGGACAGATCTGACAGGTTTCAGAGTAACATAATTATTGATGTAAGTGCCACCTTCTTCCACATGGACCACTGTACGGGGCCTGACACCTATCTGTTCAGCCCAGTTATGTATCATGGTAAAGTTCAGTGTAGCTCCCTTTTTCACATATATCTCTGAAATTCCCAGGTGTAATCCCTTTTCCACACCCTTCTTAGTGGAGCATCCTGTGATCACGTCAAGTTGTGCACCCTCCTCTACTACTATAAGATTGTGCACTGTCTGGGAAACATCCTTTGACCCTATGAGCAGGCATGTCTGCACAGGCATTTGTGACTTCTTTCCTGCCGGAGCACGTATAAAATACCCATCGGCATTCTGCAGATAGCTCATTGCAGTGTATTTATCCGCATCGGGTTTTACAAGTTTCCATGAATAGTCCTTCAACCAGTCATATTTCTTAAGAGCGGCCTGCAAAGACATGAGCTCTACTGCATCATCCTGTTTGACAGATGTATGAGAAACTGCATTGTCGAGCATGATGAAAGTGCCGCTGCGATTCTCTTCACTGGGTACGATCCCCACATTCAGAAGTGTGTTCTGGTCATCGGAACTCAGCTTGGTCAGATCCTCTGTGACCTTTTCTTCCTTGCTGGCTATCCCGTAATCATCCAGGTTGAAATCCTCACCATAAGCAGCACTCTTCTTAAGGGCGTCCTCTGCCTTTTTCTTCAGAGATAGTTCATCTTGCATTTGATACACTCCTCATACCCCTTTGATTTAATATCATCCAGCATCTCACGAGGGTTGCCGGAACACATTACTCTGCCATTGCATAGTATGAACCCTCTGTCTGCTTCGACATAGTCCAGTACCTGTCCTGTATGGGTGATTATAAGGGCCGATTTGCCATGTTTACATCTTTCTCCTGCACATTTACCTCCGCCGGTCAGAAGGTTCTTGATAGTAATACCAAGTTGTTCGATGCTCACAAGGTCTACGCCGGATTCAGGCTCATCAAGTAACACCATGTCAGGGTTCTGTGTTGATAATTGCAAAAGTTCCGATCTCTTGATCTCCCCGCCTGAGAAACCTACGTTTATATCTCTGTCAAGGAAACGCACCATATCCAGCGTTTCAGCGAGCTCACTATAATTTGTACTATCTTTAGAGATAACATCTAAAAGACTGCGAAGTTTCACCCCACTCATATTCGGAGGCCTCTGGGTCATTATTCCCAATCCCATCTGTGCCCTTTCGTACACGGACATGTTCGTGATGTCCTCACCTTTGAATATGATCTTTCCTGCCACTACTTTGTAACCTGAGAAGCCCATCAGGGTCATCAGCAAGGCTGATTTGCCCGCACCGTTCGGTCCAAAAAGTACATTTTTAAAGCCGTCCTCAACATTGAGATTGATACCATTAAGTATCCTACGGCCTCCTATTTCTACGGTAAGGTTCTGTATCTCCAGCATATAGGTCCCCCTATAAGAATGACGTTATATCCATCGGGTCTTTATATATAGATTTCTACCTGTTAACAGCGTAAAACCCATCCGATAATAGTATGAGAGATCTGACGCTGCAAAAAATAAGGGGTTCATTTTTTTAGTGTACCCACAACAGGATATGCATCCAGGGCAGAGGTTTCATGAGGAGCTTCAGCTTCGAGCTCATTTGTCAGATCGTTCCCAGACCCGTGCAGTCCCATGTGCTCTCCGTCTGACCAGAAATCACTTTCAGTAACATCATAGACCTTGTCTTTATAAATGACATAGGCTTTTTCACCATTTTTCCCATTGTAACGTGCAACTTCTTCAAGTGTGAACTCCTGCATTCTATAACACTCCTTTTGGCTTTAATAACAAACAACATTATGGATAAAAAAGCATAAACCTTTCCCTTTGATTTCAATTCCTGTAGCCCTGATGATCCTTAAAAGACTGGAGATCCGGAATTTAATAGGACGAATTAAATTATAAGGCTCTACAGATTGCTGAAATATGAAGGTCTACAGATTTTCACCATTGGAACATGATCAATTCCCGCATCATCAAAGGTATTCCCATATTCCTTAAATCCGAACTTCCTGTAGAATCCGATAGCACTGACCTGAGAATCGAGATATAACCTTTCAACACCTGCTCCTTGGGCTTTCTCCAATAACCTCTCCATCAGAGATCTTCCGAGCTCCATACCTCTGTATGGTTTGAGAACACATATCCTCCCCAGTTTAAAGTGGTTACCATCATTGAACAATCTGCCCGTGGCTATAGGTATATCATTATCATATACCAGCAAGTGCTGCGCATGGTCATCGAATTCGTCCCTTTCCAGGAATTCGGGTACTTTCTGCTCTTCGACAAACACTGCTTTTCTTACTTTGAAAGCCTCGTTAAAACCAGCTTTTCCATTGATCCATTTATAGTCCACGGGCCCACGCTCTGCAAAGTATATTGCTTCGGTTCTCAGATCCTCATATACATATTTGCTTTTTCTTTTTAAAAGGTAACATTATGGCTGCATAGCTGATCATATCATCATTCCTTGCTGCAGGATGCGTCAAAGAAAAGTATTTACCTACATCAAAAAGATTATCATTTATATCGAACTAAAAACGAAAGCCTTATTAATAGACGGATTTTATGCTAATCAAACCAATCTTCTAAAAAGGCCAGGTGATCTATTTTGAAAAAAATGCTCAACTTTATACTATTGGGACTGCTTGTTGTGTCCTTGTTAGCCATTTCCGGATGCGTTGACAAGACTGCAGAGCAAGCGGTAGAACCAGCTGAAAATGTACAGACCTACGTGATCGGAACCGAACCATATTTCCCCCCGTTCGAATATGCCGATGAGAATAGCAGCAGTACTATAATCGGTTTTGACGTGGACCTTATAAACGCCATAGCTGAAGACCAGGGATTCAAAGTTCAATGGAAAGATCTTGAATTCGATGCGCTGATCCCGGCCCTCCAGTCCGGCCAGGTCGACATTATCGCTTCAGGCATGACCATTACAGCTGAAAGGGAAGAAGCTGTAGATTTTTCAGAACCTTATATCAATGCAGGACTGGCTCTTGCAGTAGCTGCTGGCAATGAGGAAATAAAGAGTGTTGATGACCTGAAAGGAAAGGTTGCTGCTGTACAGATGGGTTCGACCGGTTCCCAGGAAGCCGATAAACTGAAAGCAGAAGGTAAGATCGGAGAGATCATATACCTCGCACACGTGAACGATATAATCCTGAACATCCAGAACGGTCGTGCAGACTTCACAATAAATGACCTGCCGGTAACTCAGGCTTTCATGAGCCAGAACCCAGGTGTCATAAAGATCGTGGATGATGAAATAACGAGTGATTCATACGGGTTCGCTGTAAAGAGCGGGAACACTGAGCTCCTTACTATGCTGAACCAGGGTCTTGCAAACGTCAAGGAAGATGGAACCTACGATCAGATAATGGCAAAATACTTCTGAAATTCGTAGTGGCATGCAACAAATGTTGCATGCAATAATTTTTGGTCTGACGTAGTTCACTTCCCATAAGAGCGAACTTATCGCCATGTTTATATTTCGTCCATGTGTTGGCTATAAAGCTATAAATAGAGTTTTTCAACTATTCTCCAATCCACCATGAGGTAGTGAAGTTGTCTCTCCTGGATACATATATAGATCACATCGTCAAAGTTTTCCCTGATCTTCTTTTGGGATCGATGGTGACCATAGAGGTCACAAGCCTGGGGGTGTTCTTTGGCCTTATCCTTGGAACAATATCAGGACTTGGAAAATTATCCCGAAAAAAAATTTTCCGCTATCCTTCCATTGCCTATGTGGACTTCATAAGGGGAACGCCACTTCTGGTGCAGATACTGCTTTTTTACTATGGTATCCCGGGTCTTTTTTCAAATGTAACGGGCAGACCACTATCAATAGACCCTATTCTTGCTGGTGTCATTGTTTGCAGCATAAACAGTGGAGCTTACATTGCAGAGATCGTGCGTGCAGGTATCCAGTCCATCGATAAAGGACAGATGGAAGCTGCTCGCTCTTTAGGTATGACAGAAACAATAGCTATGAAAGAGATCATCCTCCCCCAGGCTTTCAGAAGGATAATACCACCCCTGGGTAACGAATTTATAGCTTTGTTGAAAGACTCTTCCCTTCTGGCTGTCATCGGGGTGCATGAACTGCTAAAGAACGGCCAGCTTTATATTTCGAGGACCTTTGCATCTTTCCCTGTGTATATAGCTGTAGCCCTTATGTATCTTGTAATGACCATTGTAATATCCAGGCTGGTTGCATATTCTGAAAGGAGGCTTGGTGTAAGTGATAGAGATTAAGGACCTGTATAAGAGCTTTGGAGACCTGCAGGTTCTCAAAGGTATATCAGTTAAAGTGAAGGAAAGTGAAGTGGTCTGTGTTATAGGCCCCTCAGGCTCCGGAAAAAGTACGTTCCTGCGCTGTATCAACCTTCTGGAAAGACCCACTTCAGGAAACATCTGGATCGATGGGCAAAAAATAACAGACCCTCGTATTGATATCAATAAGATCCGGGAAGAGGTAGGCATGGTATTCCAGCATTTCAATCTCTTCCCTCATAAAACAACTCTGGAGAATGTATCACTTGCTCTTATCAAAGTAAGGAAAGTCCCAAAGGAAGAAGCCGAAAAAAGGGCACTGGAAATGTTGCGCAAGGTTGGGCTGGGAGATAAGGCACATGTGTATCCTGCCGCTCTTTCCGGCGGGCAAAAACAGCGAGTGGCAATAGCACGTGCGTTGGCCATGCGTCCGAAGGTCATGCTTTTTGATGAACCTACCTCGGCCCTTGATCCTGAAATGGTAGGAGAGGTACTGAATGTGATGAACGACCTGGCAAAGATGGGGATGACGATGGTAGTGGTCACCCATGAAATGGGATTTGCGCGGGAAGTCAGTGACAGAGTGCTTTTCATTGATGATGGCATGATAGTAGAGGAAGGAACACCACAGGATATATTCAGCCATGCAAGGAATGAAAGGACCATTGCTTTTTTGAGCAAGGTGCTTTAGTTCCTTAGGTGTTTTAAAATATCGTATCTGAGATCATCCTCTCATCCATGCGGTATATTATCCAGTCTTCAAGGGCCTGAGCACCGAACCTTTCGTAGAGCTTATATGCAGGGTTCCAATGCAAGGCACTCCATTCCATCCGCCCGCAATCGAGTTCTTTGGCTATGCAGACGCATTTCGTGAACAAAGCAGCTCCAATCCCTTTGCCACGGTGCTCGGGAAGCACATATATGTCTTCCGGATATAATCCGGGTTTTCGCACGAATGTCGAAAAGTTGTGGAAAAAACCACAAAACCCCCTGGTACGCTATCAGGCTCAACTATAAGGGCTTCAGCATATGGCCTTTCCCCAAAGAAAGCTTTTTGAAGTTCATATTCTACGATCCCTTTTACAAATTCTAACACCAAAGGCATATCTTCGAGATCAGCACTGAGGATGATAAGATCACTTACAGGGATATCTTGCATGCCTGTGCACTGGTTTAGCACAATATTTAGAATTTCTCATATCTTGTGAGATATTATAAATTATTGTTAAATGAAACACATGAAAATAGAAGACCAATAAATTCTTATTCCTACCTTGGATGCACAATTGCATAATAGATTATTATTTTTTTACTCTAATGGAATATTATACGGGTCATCCGACTACGTAATTATCGATCCCAGTAAAAAACCGAAAGATTTATAACGCATAGATATTATGCTATTCACCTACTATATAGTGATATATACCATATAGTTAATAAATAGTAAAATGTCCGAATTGCGACCAATGGGTTCAAATACCAAGTCCCACACCGGTACTAAACTTAGTGGTCCGATATTGGCGTTTCACATATATGGGTACAATAACAGGCTAGGTGATTACGTTGAAGAAAATGCTTAACTTTTTAATACTGGGACTTCTGGTTATGGGCTTAGTGGCCATTTCCGGTTGTGCAGACAAAGCTACGGAACAGGTTGAAGAAACCGTAAACGAAACCGTAAATGCTACTGAAGAGGTCATGAATGAAACAGCATATCCTGCAGTGGTCGGGGTAGAGGAAACAGCAGGAGAAGTCCTGAACGAAACCGTAGCAGCTGTCAACGAAACTTTGAACGAGACCATCTGAAACAGATGATGTTAAAGTCCATTGTTTTCAATAAGCAATTCTAAATAATAAAGGATGCAACAGTTGTTGCATCTCCTAACTTTTTCCCAATGTGCTTTTTCTTTTGCGGGTTCTTGTAAAAAAGAACAGATGATCATTGTCTTTCGATGACCTTTTTCCCCCGTTCCATAGGCACTATGGACAGTTGTCCTCCTGGCAATGAATTTTTCAGAGGATCAGTTACAGCTATGCGATCCATGGTTATGGCAATAGCTGCAACTTCAGAATGAGGCTGGTTACCTACTGCAATGTTCCAGTCTGCGAGGTCGTATATTTCGGATGGGACCTTTTCTGCACCCACCACTATCATGAGCTGCTCACATTGCCTGATCTCGTCCACAGCATCCGGAAGATTTATGCCGTACATAGAAAGATGGCAGACCTTCCCGCCTGCGTCTTTCCATTCCCTGACCTCATGCTTCCAGTTCACGTCGTTGGTAACGTAAAAGTTACCTCCCCAGCGGGTGGCCACGTCCTCGATGTTCTGCTTGATGCTGGGGTCATCAGAGGCGAGCAGCATACCTTCGGCACCAAGGGCCCGGGCTGTCAGCCCTACATGCGTGGTTATGCGCTTGTCCCTGAAGGCCCTGTGTCCGAGACGTAAGATCACTATTCTTCGCATGATGTTCACTGTACCCGTTAAACCTCGCGGATATCGGTCACCCTTTCAATGAGCATGCCTTCT
>CALBTS010000629.1 GCA_937968035.1 uncultured Methanomethylovorans sp. | reverse complement strand
TAGCAATGGCAAATGTTATTACTCCTGTACACTCCTTCATGAAGATCTTCGATGGAGCTTTGGGGGACAAGGCATATGCCGTTCAGCAGACAAGGGACGGGGGATACATCTTAACAGGTTTAACGAATTCGACTTTACCTGCTGATAGTGGAAACACCTGGCTGATCAAGACCGATGTTGAAGGAAACATAATCTGGGACAAAACCTTCGGGGTAAGCGGTGACCGGGGCTATTCCGTACTTCAAACAGAAGATGGAGGATACATTCTGCTTGGCATGAATTATGGCTTTGGCGGTGAATCCTGGTTAATAAAGACTGATGAGTTTGGGGAGATCGAATGGGAGGAAACGTTGGGCAGGTCTTTTAGTCACTTGCAGTCCTTACAGCCAACAAGCGATGGAGGATACGTTCTGGCAAGTCCTCTCTTCTTAGTGAAAACAAATGCGTATGGGAAAATAGAATGGAACAAAGGTCCTTACCTATATAATTGTACTTTTTATGATGAAGGCCATAAAGTCCTACAAACAAGGGACGGAGGATACATACTGGTTTCATCCTCATCTCGAGAAAATCCTGGCGATTCAGATATTGTACTAATCAAGACTGATGCTAACGGGAACAGTCAATGGGTACAGTATTACGGCGGTGATTATGATGAAGTCGCCGCTTCTGTTGTGCAAACAGTTGACGGAGGGTACGTCATAGCTGGCAAAACCCTTTCATTTGGCGCCGGGAGTAGCGACTTCTGGTTAATCAAAACCGATGCTTATGGAAATATGGAATGGGACAAGACTTTTGGTGGAACTGGAGCAGAACAATGCTTTGATATGCAACAGACGAGTGATGGAGGATATATCCTGGTAGGCTACAGCTTATCAGTATCAGGGTCACTTCATTGTCCATGGGCAGTCAAGACTGATGCATTGGGGAACATTGAATGGGACAAGTTTGTTGGAGGTTATACAGGTTTTAGTAGCTTCTCTTCAGTAGATAAAACGAACGATGGTGGTTTCATCTTAGCTGGAGTGATAAGTTCTACTGAGGTAAATCCCTGGACTAGCAGAGATGTACTGTTAGTCAAGATCGATGCGGATGGGAATGCCCCGGATACACCAACACCGTAGAGATGTTTGATGCTGCTATATATAAGAGGATGGCTCTTTTGGCATCCTCTTTTTTTAAAGCACTTGTAACTGCGATAGATGTGTTCTCTCCATTTCAGCCAGGCAACCGTTGATTACGCAAAAGACTCTTCGGTTTGATTGGCCCGCAAAAAATGAAGAGTATGCACAATACGTAACATCCTGAGTATGCTATAGATCTATAAGCATAATCTTCGCTTGTTAGTGTCGAGGTTGCAATGATGGCAATAGAGGCATGCCAGGGGGATGATTGATGAACATGAATGAGGATCAGCTATCTTCTATCAAAAGACCTGGGTTCTTATGACAGGCATCAAAATTTTACTGCCCATCTACTGCCCTGGAAAACAGGGGGTTTTGAGGCCTAACTATTTGATATTATTGGTGGAGGTGGAGGGATTTGAACCCTCGACCCTCGCATTGCGAACGCGATGCTCTCCCACTGAGCTACACCCCCACAAGGTTCTCTCTGTGTACTAGATGGCAGTCCCTTCGTCAAGGCTCTGGTTTTCCATTTTCTCATACTCTTCGAGCAGCTTCCGGGCCAGTTTCATGGCGTCCTTGAAGTCCTTTATCTCGCCGTTGAGCCCCTTGTCGCGGATCAGACGCAGCGCATTCCCGAGCCTCCTTCCCTTGCGGTATCCCAGGCCGATGAGATCCTTGCCCGTGACCGGAGGCCTGTAGGCGCGCCAGGTGGTGATGAAGGAGGATATCAGCTCCTTGATCTCGGGGCTCTTGGTCTTGGACATGGCATAGAGCACCTCTTCGAGTCTGGCCTTTTCGAGGATCTTCACCGCGGTGGCGGGCGTCTTCCTCTCCGCGGTCGACAGGTCCCGGAGCACGGCGTTCACCCTGGACCTGGCGGTCAGGATGTTCCGCACGTTCTCGTCGGTCAGGCCCAGTCGCTGGCATATGGCGATGATCCTCTTGGGCTTCATCTGCTCCACCATGGCGAGCAGGTAGATGAACCACGACCGGTACTGTTCGTGGGTGTAGAGCAGGTTGAACCAGGAGATGGTCTCCCTGACCCGTGTGAAATCCTCGCGGATGCCCGTGTTCAGGATAATGTCGGGATGGATGGCCTCCAGCACCTCCAGTTCCTTGAGCCTCTCCAGGCTCGGTAGAGGGTCCTCCTCGGAGAGGACCTGGCGGATCTCATGGGAGATGCGCCTGCCCGGGATGCTGCTCAGGAGGCCTGACCTCACCGCCGCATGTACGAGCGAGAGCGTCTGCTTGCCCAGGGTGAACCCGTAGCGCTTCTCGAAACGCACGGCCCGCAGAATCCGCGACGGGTCCTCCACGAAGCTCAGGGCATGGAGCACACGAATGCGCTTTTCCTTGATGTCCCTCTGGGCGCCGAAGAAATCAATGAGCTCGCCG
>CALBTS010000628.1 GCA_937968035.1 uncultured Methanomethylovorans sp. | reverse complement strand
AAAAATTCGCCAAAAGCTTGCATGTACAAAGATAAGCCTTTCAGTTTGCCACAATAAGATCTAAAAGTGAACTAAAAACATGGAAATTAGAAGCAAACAGGATGAGCGATCAACTATAAAAATGTTGACTCACATCTCAAGACCGTCAACTGATCTCTTGAAATAAGCCATTCTCATGTTTTCATCGATGTGATCAGAGAACTTGACCAGTTCCCAGCCATCAATGCCCATCCTGTTGAGATCTTCTTTTGTCTGATCCCAGTTTCCAAACCTTACTGATCTGATATCATATTCCCATGGTGTCATTTTCCAGCCTCTCTTCTTTTTTCAGTTCATTGCTTTATGTTGTATAATTAAAGTAGGAGACGACACTATTTATAACTTTTGAAAAAAGCAACTTGTGTGTAACTAAAGTAAATTTGATTTAAAATGCAGAGATGTTAATGTAAGGACAAAAAAGGACAAAAGAGCTATTAAAAGTTATATTAGTAAAATAACTCATAAAAGTTGTATTAAACATAACATTTATATGTCATATAGCCCTTGATTAAATTAAGTTGAGTTACAGTTCATCCCACGAAATACCTCCTTCGACAAAACCTCTTACAAACCCATATATGAAGAATTCGTAATTCCCAGAGAACTAAACAAAATTTGTTTTCCACTGGATGGATCGTAACCAACTTCTTCTTTTCTTCATGAAAAGACACACATTTATACTGAAATAAGCAATATCATAAGTTCTGCACTGAAGCCTGAAAATACAGGTATGGACAAGTTATCATCGATCCCTGATAACCACGTTTCGGTCAATGTGGCAACGCAAGCCATGACAATAGCTACAGGAAAACTTTGCAATAATACACCAGCAATGACAAGATCCGTAAAGAATTCGGCAGCACTGCCTTCCAGAGACTTTTTAGTCCCTTTTATAGGGGTTTTACCCCGTGTTATACCCACAAGAGAAGCCACCATATCCCCAAAAGTGATCATAAGTATTGAAGCTATAGCCACTTCCTTGCTATACACACTGATAGCAACGACCGAACCCAGGACAAAAAAAACATGACCTCCCACACATGACCTTTCTTTTTCCCTATACAAAAAATCCAGCAATGGGATCTTTGTACCACGACTGAGACGGAAATGCTCGATCAGCAAAATGCACACAAGATATGCAATGAGCATATCCAGTACTATCTGCTTTCCCAGATAAACATAGACCACTACTATAACTAAAGATGTAAGGTGAATGCCCTTGCGCAAGAGTTCTTTGGTAAGAATGGATGATGCCATTGATATTAGAATGTATAAAAGGCAGATGAAAAATGAAAGATCATCTGCCTTTCTGGTTTATCTTTTGTTCGACTTTTAAGCTCTCCTCAGCATAGGAAATAGGCGTTGAGCACATATTCCTGCATCATTCTATGGGTATTGAAAAATGAGCCGTTAATGGCAATGGAATGCGACATCATGCTAATGAATTGCTCCCTGTTATTATAGAAAAGAGGAACGATCACCTGTTCCAGTTTATCGTACAAAGAGGTTGCATCAAGGGCATGATTACGGTTTTCCCCGTTTCCTATGACCGCTTCCCCAATGGACCAACCTGTCACCCCTTCTATGTTTCCTTCTATCCACCATCCGTCCAGTACGCTCAGATTGGGAACACCGTTCAGAGCAGCTTTCATCCCACTGGTCCCAGAGGCTTCCATTGGCGGTTCAGGCGTGTTCAGCCATATATCCACTCCAGCTGTTATCATCGCACCGATGGTCATGTTGTAATCTTCAAGATACACAAGCTTAATGTCCCCATTAAGAGTTTGTTTAGCCTGGAATATACGCTGGATAAGCTTCTTGGCCTCATAGTCCCGGGGATGCGCCTTGCCGGCATATATGACCTGTATCTTTCCAACCTGTGAAGATATTCTTTTTAATCTTTCTATATCCTGGAACAACAGATCAGCTCTTTTATAGGTCGCAGCCCGCCTTGCAAAGCCTATGGTCAGTATATTCTCGTCCATGAGAACACCTGTTTGCTTGTTTACATGGTCGAGTAATTTATTTTTTGCCTGCATATGGGCACCCCATATCTCCTGTTTTGGGATACTAAGCGCATAGCGCA
Source organism: uncultured Methanomethylovorans sp. (assembly GCA_937968035.1). Classification (GTDB taxonomy): domain Archaea; phylum Halobacteriota; class Methanosarcinia; order Methanosarcinales; family Methanosarcinaceae; genus Methanomethylovorans. The sequence goes on along the minus strand of CALBTS010000628.1, from coordinate 4,643 downwards.
GACTGAAATTATCCTGTTTCCAGATAGGAATATATTTATCAAAGAGTTTTTGGAAAGGTTCTGAAACCCAGGTAGCAGCATGAACCCCATTAGTAATGGAATTAATAGAGTACCCAGTGAATATGAGCCTTGTAGCTTCTCCATGTTTTCGTGCTACTCCATTCACATAACGACTAAGGTTGAGGGCCAGACGGGTCATATTAAGAGAATCGTCGTTATGAATGACACCTTCCAAAGCGAAGAAATCCTCCCTTTGCCCAAGCACCCTGCGTGCCATATCAAGAGGGAATTTATCATGTCCTGCAGGAACAAGGGTGTGGGTAGTAAATACACACCTGCGCCTCACAGCTTTCCTGTCATCTTCGATCAAATACCCTCTGCCATCCTTTTTTGCGTGTTCGTCCAGCAGCTCAAGTGTCAGAAGTGCTGCATGTCCCTCGTTCATGTGGAAGCTCCTGATGTTTTGATGGCCAAGGGCTCGGAGCATCCTGATACCTCCAATACCGAGGATCACTTCCTGGCAGAGCCTGTAGTGTTCATCCCCACCATAAAGATGATGGGTCAGGGTCCTGTCCCATTCATGGTTCTCAGGCATATCCGTATCAAGGAAATAGATAGGTACTGTAAAGCCGCTAACTCCTTTGACCTCATATTTCCAGACCCTCAAATGGACAGTTCTTCCTTCCAGCATGACAATAGTTCTCTGAGGCATTTCCTCCAGAATACCGTCAACATCCCAGGCTGCCGGTTCTTCCCGCTGCCATCCATCTGCCTCGATCTTCTGACGGAAGTACCCTTTGCGATAAAGAAGAGTTACCGCGACCAGCGGCACCTTCAGATCAGACGATGAGCGTATCGTGTCACCGGCCAATATCCCCAGGCCGCCGCTATAAGTGTGGATTTTTTCATCAATCCCTATCTCCATTGAAAAATAGGCTATTGATCTTTGATTGTTCGCTAATTGCTGCATATTTCCCTCGTTATTGTATCAATATGAATGATTAAATATGAATGATTAAGTGATCAACTTTGTAAGACCAGGATGTGTGATAACTGTTTTAGATTTACCGATTTTTGTCAGTTTTGCAGGTTTGACTTTTGCTTTCGATCAGGTATTTGTACTTTGCCTGGCAAGACCATTCTAGTTACACCGCTCACTTTAGACATATTCATGTGAAGTTGACTGAAATCTATTGTTGAACAAGGCACTAATAACTTTTGCTTCTTAATCTGTTTAATTAAATATTTTCTGAATTATATAAATCTATCTGCTCTTTATTTCCCCGAATATCGATGATCTCTATCTCTCCATGTTCTAATCGAAATAACTATTTCAGATTCCAGATGAAGATAAAAGAGAACTAATTATCTCCCTATAATAGCACGTTTAGTTTAAGAGATTATTCCAAGACTATATTTTAATATAAAGATAAACACACAAAATAGTTTTATATATTTAAAATTATATATAGATTTAGTTGGGGAATCCGTATCAAAAAACCATCAGCCTGTTTAGTGAGACAAAAAATGAGCGATGAAGGAAAATCAAGAGATCAGCTCCTAAAAGAAGTACATGAACTAAAAGGACGTATAAAGGAGCTTGAAGCCAATTCGTTCAACCAACAGACTGAATTGGAGATATTTGAAAATACAGCACTTTTTCATGAATTGTCCAATTCAATTCCTGACCTGATCTTTTGTAAGGATAAGCAGGGAAAGTATATTGTATGCAACCCTGCCTTTTCAAAATTCCTTGGTCGCCCAAAAGAAGAGATCATCGGAAAAACCGATCAAGATCTGTTTGGAAATGAACTTACTAACAATTTTCTTATAAATGATAAAAAGATCATTGAAGAAAATAATTTTTTGAAAACTGAAGAACTGGCAGTTGACTTCAATGGGAAGGAGGTTCTTTTTGAAACATTCAAAGCTCCTCTTTACACATCAGCTGGTACACTCATAGGGATCCTGGGTGTCAGCAAGGACATTACTCCCAGAAAACGGATAGATGAAGAACTTGCAAAAACACAAGAACAACTTATTTCAGTTCTTGAGGCTTTTGATCAGCCAGCTTATGTTTGTGATCCGGTTAATTACGAGATACTATTTGTGAACTCACCTATGAAAAAAAGATATGGAAATGAAACCCCGGGAAAAAAATGCTACTCGGTATTTCAAAATCTCGATTCTCCATGTTCTTTTTGCACTAATCATCTGATCTTTGGAGAGAATATAGGCCAAACCCATATCTGGGAATTCCAGAATAATGTCGATGATCGATGGTATCGCTGTATAGATAAAGCTATAAATTGGCCTGACGGACGAATGGTGAGGTTTGAGATAGCGATCGACATCCATGAACAGAAAATTGCAGAAAAAGTGCTTAAGGAGAGCGAAAAGAAATATCGTGCCTATATCGATAACTCCCCTCAACTGATTTTTGTAGCAGATGCTGCTGGCAGATACATCGAAGTTAATCCGGCAGCATGCATAATAACCGGTTATTCTAAAAATGAATTGTTGAACATGCACCGACTGGACCTATATGCCCCGGAATCTAAAGAAGCTGCTATCAATTCATTCAAACAGCTTCTGAGTACAGGCAGATCAACCGGAGAATTCTGTTTCATTAAGAAAAATGGGACAAAATATTATATGATAGTTGAAGCGGTGAAACTGTCAGATGACAGAGTAATAGGTTTCTGTATAGATAGCACCGAACGCAAGAGAACTGAAGAAGACCTCTTGAAAGCTAAAATTGCTGCAGAAAACTCCAATCGTACAAAGAGCGAATTCCTGGCCACTATGAGCCATGAGTTGAGAACGCCACTTAACTCGATCATAGGTTTCTCAGAGGTACTTTCCGAAGGATATTTTGGTCAGATCAATGAAAAACAGGCAAAATACCTGAAGAACATATCCAACAGTGGAAAACATCTGTTGAATATTATTAACAACATTCTTGATATCTCAAAGGTCGAGTCTGGAAAAATGCAGCTCTATAAAGAGAAGATATACGTAAAAGAGCTTGTGGATGAAATGATCTCTGCCATGCAGCATCTTGCAGCAAGTAAGGAGATCGTACTGAAGATCAAGGCAGACTCGAAGTTCGGGGCAGTGCAAGCGGACAAAGCAAAATTGAGGCAGATCTTATATAATCTGATTGGCAATGCTATCAAATTCACGGATATCGGTGGTTCAGTGACCATTGGAACCAGGGATGATGATGAAATGGCATATATATCGGTAACGGATACTGGCATCGGCATCCCTGCTAATGATCTGATGAAACTCTTTAAGCCTTTCACTCAGCTTGATTCAACCTGTGCAAGAAAATACGAAGGCACCGGACTTGGCCTTGCATTGGCAAAAGAACTTGCTGAACTGCATGGAGGAACGATCAATGTGGAAAGTGAACCTGGGAAAGGCAGTACTTTTACGTTAGCTCTGCCTCTTAAAGAGAAGATAACAACTCTATATTCGGAAACGAACGAAAGTATAAAAACTCAACATGATCCCTGTTATCTCTGGCCAGAATTGTGATCAATTATAAAAGAGTAAGGCAGATCAAGTATTCTGCCATCCCATATCTTTCATCGCCTCTGCATCAGCTGGTATCACCTTAAGCGTATAGGAGCATTGTGCTGAATCCACTGTATTCTCTGCTATATCTGTGACCTCAATGCCATATACATTGCTGTAATAAGCAATAATGAGCTCGGACCCTGTTGGTGCTTTGAAGAACTGGATATTAGCTTCTGCATACCACTTCACCCAGGGTGTTTCATTACATGGCATATTCGGATATTGCAGCAGGATGCGTTCATTTTGTAGCATTTGTTGGTTCATTTCATCCCATACCCCATCAATGATCGCTGATGTGACCAGACCCTGGAACATTTTAATGTTCACTGTATGATCGGTTATCACTTCAGCTGTCATCTGACCGGAGCGGTTCCCATAACCAGCATGACCACTTATGAAACTGTAAGTCATACTATACTGTTCCGGGAATGATCCCATGACGACACTATTAACTAAAGTCAGTTCGGAACCATCATACTTGTAAGTGGGTGCATTTTTGATCCATTCCTCTGCAATCGTCTCCGCCTCTGCCGCAGATATAGTTAGCGCATACTGTTTCAGGTCAACCAATGCCTGATCTATCTCTTTCAGATCTTCCGGCATGTATTCCTGTGAGTACGGGTCCACTTTTACGGTCTTATTAAAATCCTTCTGAAGCAGGCTGATCTCCACAATTCCAACATCCGTAACGACCGGCTGCCCTGGCTGAGGCACATATGTAGCATTCATTTCCAGAAAATCATTGTCTCTGAAAAGTTGCAGGAGATCTTCACGAGTACTTGCATTTAGTGGCTTTATAGATCTTTGTGTCAATTCATAAGTGGGACTATAATAACTGAGGGTCACAGCAGTGGTATTTATCATCAGCTCCTGAATTGCCATGTTCTGCATCACGAATCCACCGTAAGTACGATGATTGATGGTAGCTTCATTCACAATACCCGGTTTTTCTGCTGGCTTCTCAGTACATCCTGCAACTAACAGAATAAATCCTAGAAATACCATTAATAATATTTTATTCATACAATCCCCCTATTGGCTTTGCACTTTTATTATAG
>CALBTS010000627.1 GCA_937968035.1 uncultured Methanomethylovorans sp. | reverse complement strand
GAGTAGGTTATTCCTGATGGGTTCTGGAAAGTGGAAACTGTATAGAAGAGCTTTGCGCTATTTCCATCCAATATTCTGTCAAGTGAACCGGCATCTATCCCATCCTCAAGAAGAGGAACGGCCTCAAATTCCGCTTCAAAGATAGAGAACGCCTGGATAGCCCCAAGATATCCGGGCTTTTCCATAACCACCCTGTCACCTTTGTTCAGAAAGACCTTACCTATGAGGTCAAGGCTTTGCTGTGAACCGTTAGTGATCAGTATCTCATCAGGATCTATATTTAATCCGCTCTTTTTGAGATACCTCTGTGCAATGAATTCCCTTAGAGGCAAATAACCTTCAGTCGTACTATATTGAAGAACACTCCTGCCTTCTTCTGACAGAACCTTGCTGGCAGCGGACATAATTTCTTCCACGGGGAAAAGGCCAGGATTTGGAAGACCACCAGCGAAAGATATTACTTCAGGCTGCTGGGTAACTTTCAGGATCTCCCTGATGAAGGACTTACGTGTGGCCTGCATCCTGTCAGCAAAAATATTCTTCATAAGGTGTTCTTTCAACACCTGATTCAAGTTAAATGTTCCTCTCAACAGATGAGAAACAATAATTGAAAATATGTTTTAATTTTGGAACAGCTTTCAACACCACCTATAAATACTGCCTAACCCTCATGCCTTAAAAAGGAGGTCCGGCTATTCATACATTTTCCCGCCCCATTGTGGTCATAAGCAAATGCTTGGGATTTGAACGCTGCAGGTATAACGGAAAAATGGTTACCTCTGACATAATAGAAAATTTTAGGTCTTTTGTAGAATTCATAACAGTATGTCCCGAAGTCGAGATCGGATTGGGGGTACCACGGGATCCCATCCGCTTGGTCAATGGAAGAACATTAAGGTTGGTGCAGCCAGCTACAGGTCTGGATATTACAGAGAAGATGCAGGTATTTGTCAGCAGTTTCCTGGACAATTTATCGGATGTCGATGGATTCATTCTCAAATCAAAGTCTCCTTCGTGTGGATTCGGAACAACAAAAGTTTTCGCTTCTGCCGATGCTCAGGAACCATTACACAGGCATGGCTCCGGCTTTCTGGCAAAAAGAGTAATCGAACGATTCGCAAACCTTCCATATATAGATGAAACATCCCTTATAGAACATGAGATCAGAGAACATTTTCTTACAAGGATCTTCATGTATGCCGATCTGAGGCTGCACCTTAATTCAATACAGGAACTCATGGATTTCCAGAGCCGCAATAAACTGCTTCTTATGGCATATGATCAGAGGAGATCAAAGGTTCTGGGCAGGATACTGGCCGACCACAAACAACGGCCTTTTGCTGAAATTGTAAGAGCTTACACGAGAACTGTAAAGGAAATCACCTTAGTACCACCTTCAAGGGGCAATGTTGCCAATGCATTCATGCATGCGTTCGGATATTTTTCCCATAAGATGGGATCTGACAAAAAGCAGTACCTGCTCGACTGCATGGAAGCGTATCGCAAAGGTGTCCTTACATTGCAGGAATTACGAAAAAGCATGATCCCCTGGATATTAGAATTTCGCATAGCTTACCTTGAGGATCAAACACTATTTTGTCCTTATCCGGAAAACTCAGGGATTGCAGACCAATATAAAGGAAATGTAAATATACAACACTGACCGACTTTAATAAGTGAGAATGGCAGATGTTGAGGATATAAAGAGAGGAGATAAGATGAAAGACGAAGAAGCAGAGATCGAGGCGTTCACAGATGATACACAGCCGGAAGAAGAACTTATTGAAGTATGTCCTATCTGCGGTAGCCCTGAACTATATTATGAAGCCGGCGGTGTAGAAGGGCTATACCACTGCAAGCATTGTGGCTACATAGGCGCCTTTGTAATAGATGCCAACAAAGAGATGATGGAACTTATCCGAAAAGAATACAATACTTCTGCCAGGGATGCAGAATAACTTAATTCTTTAAAAATAGCAAAAGGAAAAGTGTTGGAAAAAGGTCATGCGGCTGGTATGCCTTCGACCTCTGTTTTCCTGATCTCTACCCTTCTGAGCGGATAAATGTTCTTTGCGTTCCTGTATATCGTAGCGGAAAGCTTGCCCATAATAGCTTCTTCCACAAACTGCTCGAAGTTAAGATCTTTTGCTCTTTCCTTCACAGTACTGTCCATTACTTCGCGGATGCCCTCGATCTGGCTGGTCCTTGCCCTCTTCACAGTGAAACAAATGGGTTTCACCCTGACCGTATAGCCATCCTTGGTAGTGACCTTAAGGTTAGTGTCTATCCTGGAGGTCTGCCTCTTGACAATGGAACGCAGATAATCAGTAGTTATTTCGTGTCCGATGAAGCGGGTTTGAGCAACATCCCCATTGACATCGTTGATCCTGAACTTGAGCTTAGTGTTATGCTTTGAGAAATCGTTAGTTAAGTCCCCGACAGTAGCTTCCACAATACGGCCAATGAGCTGTGCAGGTTCTTCTGCCAGAGTGGTGCCGATATTATTCCTGCCTATGAACTCAGGTGTTTCAATGTTATACCAGGATTTTGACTTCCATTTGTCTAATTTTTTCTGTACTTTTCTTGCCAAGTAATTCCTCCGATCAATGTAAATTCTTATGATAGATGATATGAATAATGTATCTGTTCACTGTGCATCCGTTCCTGAGAACGCTAACATAGAATAGATCCTGATTAATGGCTTTCTATACTATACATGTCCCTATATAAAGAGATCGGTCAGCAGCCTGACCGATGAACATCATTTACAGGAAGCGAATACCCTTTTGTATTTGCCCTACACGCCTTGAGAATCCTTCTGGCCAGTTAGCCGGATCAAGACCTTTTTGAGCAAAGAAGGCAGAAGCCCACCTCTCCAGACCAACACCTGAGCAACCTGACCACAGTTCCTCGCCGGACTGGCACTTGACATTAAAGCCAGAAGGATATTTGGTCCCATTGACGCTCACGTTCTGGAACTCCAGCCATTCCCCGTTCTCTCCCCTGTATGGAAGAACAGCTTCGTAATCAGTAGTACCAGCCTCGCTCTGGGCAGCTACACCGGTCAGCCCCTCCTGCGCCATGAACCAGGGAGTCACCCAGGCCTTTCTCCATTCCAGCTCCAGGATCTCATTGAATATGTGCATGTATCTCTCATGCAGTTCCTTAGCACACTCCAATACCTGGTCCTTGGTTCCGAGCCATACGACCTCTATCCTGTGGAATTCGTCCACACGTTCCATACCATGGATACCACCGCTCTCATACCTGTGGGAAGTACCTGATCTGTCAAAGACCTTGATCGGGAACTCATCTGTGGGTATGGTCTCTCCCTGCAGGTATACCCAGAAAGGAGGACACTGTGCATAGCACATCCCTCCAATGGGTTCACCGATCTTTTCTTTTATAAGAGCTGTGGGGACCTCATGGGTAACCTTGTAATAATCACTTACCTCTTCCCAGTAATCCGGGTCCCTGGTCTTGGGGGGACATACATAATAGATCTCAGGATAAACACCTTTAGCATGACCTGACCTCTGCCACACTTCCCAGGGCACCAGCTTGGGAAAGATCATCTCCCTGTAACCTAATGGACCCAGAAGTTCCTCAAGCACTATTTTCTCAAAGGCCCGGAACATCTGCGTGGACTGTGGCCCATGTATCCACTGACCCCGGCTTGCGCCCCTCTTGAGCCAGCCCTCTTTTACCATTGCCTGCGTAGGGTCCTCGAAGAACTTATGTTCTTTCTTTTCGCTCTGCCACAGTACTTGCCAGTGCTCTGCCTTGCCACCATATGATTGCTGCTGGATCTTATCCTCCATCAGAGTGAGTATCCTGTCCGGTACTCTGTTCTCTATCTCAGATTCACCCACATCAAGGGACAGCTGTATTGCACCATTCTCATATTCTATGGACTTCACATAGGGTATCTTCAATTGTTTTAAGGGTTTTTCAGCCGGCATGGTGATTATAAAAGACTCTACCTCAATGGCCCTCAGACCAATACGGAAATCCTTGCCCAGTTTTGCTGCCAGAGGTTTGCGTATGCGCATGAGAGCATCATGGGCACGTACATACCGCCCTGATTCGACAACCAAGTCTATCTTGTTGCCTTCAATAGCCCATTCTACGACCTGTGCTCCATAACCATCGGAAGCACCTTTGACAAGAATGGTCCTGTTTGCCTCTTCTAAATACTCCCCTATCATCTCACGAGCAGGAGTGACATCCGAACTCGTCCGGAGAGCAACTTTCAATGTGAAATGCAATTCCATTTATTTATTCCTCGGTAATAGTGAATGAAGAGCCGGCATAGTAGGTAAGCTTTTCAGTAGGCAAAAAGGTTTACATCCTTTATTAATTTTCCATCCGTGACCAAGGAAGAGGAATGAGCAAAAAACTTATTTCATATTTGTTCTTACTGCATACCCTATCGTTTCTATCTAACAGTATTATGTTGAAGTGTGATGATACAATGGATATATTGATATTAGGTGCGGGTGCCGTAGGCCTGTCCCTTGCTGCCCGTCTTTCCAGGGTCTCTGATGTGCATGCTGTGTGCAGACAAAAACATGCTGACATTATAAGGACCAATGGTTTCCGAATGACAGGCATCTGGGGAGAAGAGACCAGCTTTTTCAGTTGCGGTGAAGACGTACCAAAGAACAGGGACTTTGATCACATATTCATAAGTTCCAAGTCCACTGCCACCAGATCCATTTGTGAACAGTTCGCTGATATGATAAAGGGCAAAGAGGTAGTAAGCCTCCAGAATGGCATCGGGAACGAAGAGATAATCGCAGAATATACAGATAACGTTATCGGGGGCACTATTATTACAGGGTTCGAATGGACCGGGGATGCCAGTGTTCATGTATCCGTGGAAAGTGGCCCTATGCAGCTTGGCAGATTCCCTTCGGGCATGGATGCTAACGTGCAAAAGCTTGCAGATGTACTACAGCAAGCCGGCGTTCCTGTGTCTACAACAGATAATATAAAAGGAGCGCTCTGGTCCAAAGCACTTTACAATTGTGCATTGAACCCCCTTGGAGCCATAATGAGTGTACCCTATGGCAAACTGGAGAATCCACATGCATGGAGCATAATAGAAGGAATGGTACATGAAGCGTTCAGGATCATGGATGCTGAAAAGGTCCTGTTGCCCTGGGATAATGCCCCTCAATATCTGAAATATCTGAAAGAGTATCAGTTGCCAAATACAAGGGCACATCATTCTTCTATGCTGCAGGACCTTGCAGCCTGCAAGAGGACAGAAATAGAGTTCTTAAATGGTGCTGTGGTGCAGCGTGCAAAAGAATATGCTATAGATGTACCATATAATGCATTCATCACCTCACAGATACATTTCATGGAAGATCTAAGGACAAACAGTAATTGAAAAATGGTAATTAAAAATGAGCACCGATCGTAATACAGCTGATATAACACACAGTGAACTGGTCAAACAGGGACTTCAGGGAATAACGGCAAACATACTGAAATGTAAACTGTGCCAGTTAAATGAAAATGCCACTAATAAAGTGATAATGAGAGGTTCTGAAAGACCAAAGGTGCTTTTTATCGGAGAAGCGCCGGGCAAGAGCGAAGATGAAGCTGGCATCCCTTTCTGCGGGAGGGCAGGAAAAGTCCTTGATGGACTTATAGATTACATGGACCTTGAAGAAAACGAATATGCCATAATCAATACTGTCAAATGCCGTCCTCCAAATAACAGAAAACCAACACAGAATGAGCTTAGGACGTGCAGACCTTTCCTGCTTGCACAGATAGAGCTACTGGGTCCTGACGTGATCATACTGCTGGGCAACACGGCAGAACAGGCATTTTGCGTTTCTTCACTGAATTGGGGTGAAGCTATGATCACACCAGAGGGCAAACACCTCATGAAGCTATACCATCCAGCTGCCCTGCTTTACAGACGTGCTCTCATGGAAGAGCAAAAAAAGATGATAGACAGGAACAGAGATCTCTGGAAGAAAATACAATAGACGCCACAGCTTTCCGATCCATCTGAACTCGTTCGAAAGGAACTTTTTTATAAGATGGGAATAACCTTTTTTTGAGGTATGAAGTGCTTTAGGAGGAGGCACCTCAGAGATCTTTGCTGCGGAAGAGGAATACGAGCATCTATGCGTAAGGGTTAGCTGAGGTTATAGATAGTTTCATAATGGGGAGGTGATGAGATATCAAAGTTCGAAGTATTTACCGATAATACCGGAAAATACAGTTTCAGATTGAGAGCAAGGAACGGCGAGATCATAGCCACGGGCCAGGTCTACGCCAGCAAAGCTGGCTGCCTAAAAGGAATAGAATCCGTAAAAAAGAATGCTCCTCTGGCAAAAGTGGTTGAGATGGAAACTCCGGCTAAATAAGAATGGTCATGGATCAAAATGATGACGAATACTATTGAGGCCTTTTACCAACCTTCTCCAGCACTTCCTCGGCTATCCTGGCATTCATGAGCAGGTCATCCACAGTAGCAATGAGAGTTGTGATCTTTTCTGTACCAAAACTGATCGTTGCCATTCCTTCAGCGATTTCTGTACTCATACCGGAAAGATTGTCCGGAGCAAGAGATAAAGCCACTTTCCGCGCTATCTGCGAAGCTTGTGGACTTTTCATTGTAATAGTAGTTCTTATCCTCATTTTTTGCCACCTGCATCCGCACCCAGTTGCTGCCCCACAATACCATCCACTATATCAATGAACTCCTGCACCCTGCCCGGCGGAATAGAGGCTCCGGATGCGATGTTATGACCTCCGCCCTGACCTCCCACAGCAAGAGCCCCCTCCCTCATGGCATAAGAGAGATCAAGACCCTTAGCTATCAAAGCCCGAGTACCCCGGCCTGAAACTTTGACGATCCCCTCCACTTCATTGGTTGCAATACAGGGTTTCTCAGGATGCATATACCTTACCACGGTACTGCTTATCATGCCTGTGTTGTCCATATCCTTAGCTACCAGATACCAGATATTCTTTCCTTGCTGCAACATGCCTTCTGCCTGCTTTATACCAGCAACTATTGACCTCTGGTACTCGATCGTCAGCTGGCGTGCGTCCTCTACACCAGATGCATCCTGCATGCACATGGACAGGGCCAGACCAGCCTTTTCCAGTTTGCCACATGTATTGAGTATCGCAACAAAGTCATACACATTCTTCACAAGCTCTTTTTCAAGATAATAAACATCCCCTATGGCCGCATCCACAGCTTCGGGGCTTGCATGCTTCGCAAGCTTGAGAGCGATAGATGATGTCAGTTTCTTGAGATCTCCCTGAGGCATCTCACTTAATGTCCCTTTCACCCCAAGGATATCAAGGAAATCGTGTATCTTCTTCCTGTCACCTGTGATGTCCAGATAAGGTTCCGGTGTATATTCAAGCACATCCGCTATATCACCGTCCCCTACCTTAAGGCCCTTTTTGACAGAAACCACACCTGCCTGTGTGGCTTCCTCCAGTATGTGCAGATTAGCACTTTCAAAGAGCTGTTTGTCTCCTACAGCACCCGCAATTGCCAGCCCGGCAAGATCAACATTGTCAGGGTCCATCTCCTTTGCCACCAGGTAGGTAGTGCCTGAAGCCGAGAGGTATATGGCTCCATCGATCCCAGTATAATGCGGATTAACGGCTACCTTTGCAGGAGAGTCACCCACAGGCATGTGATGATCAATGACGATCACATCATTTTCGATCTGACTGATGAGTTCTGCATGGCTGCTTCCCATATCGCAGAATACTACAAGATCACCGTCAGAAACACTGCTCTTAATGGAATCGATAGTGTCCTGGGCCAGTCTGCTTGCAATGGTGGTCTGGAAACGTATACCTTTCCTCAAGAGAGCCCTGCACATTATGCCCGCAGAGGTAAGGCCATCAGCATCATTGTGAGATACAAGGCGCACATACTTATGTGCAGAGATCACATCCGCAGCTTTTACTGCAAGCTCTTTAAGCCTGCCCATGGCTGTGCTTTCGGTGGTCAACTGCATCACCATCACTGCATAAGGACTTCACCCGGCTTGGTGCCATTACCGTTCTCAATAACAACACCTACATTAATGCTGGTGTTGATACCGGTATGTACATCGTCCCCCATGATGACCCCAAGCTTTCTCCGACCTGTATCCACTCTCTTGCCTTTGATGATGGACTTGATGTTCCTGCCATCATGGCGAAGATTTGCAACCTTTGTGCCTGCACCGAAATTACAGTCGTATCCGACCACGCTGTCACCAATGTATGTAAGGTGTCCGATCTTGGTGCCATCCATGATAACACAGTTCTTCACCTCAACACCATTACCTATATGCACATTATTGCCTATGGAAGTTGAGGGACGGATAAAACAATTGGGACCGATGTCACAATTCTTACCGATGACCACAGGACCGATTATATATGCACCATTGCGGATCATACTCCCTTCGCCTATGACAACATCGCCGTGCAAAGTGGCCATGGGTTCTACGGTACCTTCACAGATGGGTTTGATCTTTTCAAGCAGAGCTTTGTTGGCATCCAGCATATCCCAGGGCCTGCCCACATCCAGCCAGACATGGGTAAGAGGTTCAAAGCCTACGTGTATGCCCTCGTTCACCATCATCTGCATAGAGTCCGTAATTTCATATTCGTTACGTGGAGATGGCTGTGTCCTGTCAATATATTCAAAGATAGTATCATTGAAAAGGTAAATTCCTGCATTGACTGTTTTAGCAGGGGGGACAAGAGGTTTTTCGATGATACGGACGACCTTGTCGCCTTCTGTGACGATCACACCGAACTCCGATGGATTGTCAACTGCCTTCACACTGATCACGGCAGCTTCATTGTGCTTTATGAGCTTTTCAAGATGCATGGGGTCTACAAGCATGTCACCGTTCAACTGAACAAATCTCCCATCCACATATTTTCTGGCACAACCAATTGCATGAGCAGTACCAAGCTGTTTTTCCTGTGTGACATAGTCAATGCGTACTCCCCACTTGTTCCCATCTCCGAAATAGTCCTTGATGGTCTCTTCCCTGTAGCCTGTGACCATTACAAAATCTCTTATACCTGCCTGTATACAGGCTTGTACCACATGTTCCAGCATGGGCTTGTTGGCCAGAGGTAACATGACCTTTGGCCGTGCAGCGGTCAGCGGCCGCATCCTCGTGCCTTCACCGGCTGCAAGGATCACTGCTTTCATTAAAGATTCTCCTTTACTATCTTCTCGGCCATTGCATAGAGCTCTTCCACATTTTCACGGGACTCAGATGTTATCCTTATCTTAGGTTCCGTACCCGATGGCCTGATAAGCACCCATCCGTCTTTCATTTCCACACGTACGCCATCAATATCCGTAACTTTACCCATCTGCTTCATTTTTACAGCGATGGCCTGCATAACTCTTTCCTTTTCCATGTTATCGCAGGGAAGAGTACCTCTCTTAGTAGGATATTTGGGAAGGACATCACGCATTTTTGCAAGTGAGGTTTCCTGTACCATTTCTACAAGGAGCGCAGCTGCAAGAATGCCGTCTGGACAATATGATACTCTTGGGAAGATCCAGCTTCCTGAAGGTTCACCACCGAACGTTGCGCCTACCTTCTTGAGCTCTTCAGCCACATAGACATCACCTACACGCGTATAAACCACTTCTGAAAGGGGTAAGGAATCGGCCACCATCATGGAAGTATCTACAGGCACCACAAGCTTGCCGGAATCTTTACATTCGCGTAATGCAAAGACAGCAAGCATTTCATCCCCTGAGACAAACTCGCCGTTCTCATCAACTGCCATCATCCGGTCAGCATCACCATCATGAGCAATTCCCACACGCGCACCAAATTCTTTCACAGCCTTTTTGAGCATCCACAGGTTTTCCTCAGTTGGTTCCGGATTGCGTGCAGGGAAATGACCATCTAGCTGTGCATTAAGGGTGATGACCTCACAACCCATTTCCCGCAACAGGAAAGGAGTGATAGTACTGCCTGCAGCACAGCCGCAATCAACAACCACTCTCATCTTGACAGGTTTGACATTGCTCAGGATGAGTTCAGCATGATCTTTTATAGCTGAACTGTCTGATGTAATGTCCCCGATCTCGTTCCAGGGAACAGCTACGAAATCCTGCTGTTCTATGATGCGTTCTATCTCTTCCTGCTGTGCGGAATCGAATGCCATTCCATCCGGATTCCAGAGCTTGATACCTACATACTGAGCAGGATTATGAGAAGCGGTGATCATCACTCCACACTCATATTTCCTTGCAGCGTAAGCAAGTGTGGGCGTTGTTACAATACCTATCTTTACAACATCACAACCAGCTGAAACAAGTCCCGAAACCAGCGCACATTCGATCATTTCACTGGATACCCTGGGATCCCTTCCAATGACCGCAGACTTATGGGACCTGCCAAGCGCCAATCCCACTTTGAGGGCAAGATCAACTGTAATTTCTTTATTGGCAAGCCCTCTGATACCTGAAGAACCAAATAATTTCATAATACTAAACCTCTTAAGATCATTCCACTGTAACGCTTTTCGCAAGGTTCCTGGGTTTATCTATGGAGCAATCCCTTGCAAGGGCTGTGTAATATGCAAGCAGTTGAAGCACTACTGACGAAAGCACCGGGGATAACAGTTCATGACAATCGGGGATCCTTAGGACCCGATCAACATATTTATTGATCTCGGTATCGCTCTCGTTCGCCACGGCTATGACTTCGGCACTTCTTGCCTTGACTTCCTTGATATTGCTCAGCACTTTGTCATATGTGTGCCCTTTTGTTGCAATGGCAACTACAGGCGTTGCACTGCTGATCAATGCCAGAGGACCGTGTTTGAGTTCACCCGCTGCATATCCTTCAGCATGAATGTACGAGATCTCCTTCAGTTTCAGGGCACCCTCCAGTGAGATCGGATAGTTAAGATGCCTGCCAATAAAGAAATAGTCCTGTACCTTTGCATAGTGTTCAGCACATTTCTTTATTGCATCCTTATTGTTAAGGATCTTTTGCACCTGGCCCGGCAGTTGCTTGATACCCACTAATATATCCCGCGCTGTTTCAGGAGTTAACCGACCTCTGACAGTGCCTATGTGAATGGCCATAAGATAGAGAACTATAAGTTGAGCTGTGAAGGTTTTAGTGGCAGCGACCCCGATCTCCGGACCTGCACGGGTAAAAAGCACACTATCGGTTTCGCGGGTAATGGTACTTCCCACTACATTGGTTATAGAAGCTGCCTTGCATCCGTAGGACCTGGAACTCCTTATAGCCGCAAGTGTATCAGCTGTTTCTCCGGACTGGGTTATAGCAAGAGTGAATACCTGGCCGCAAAGTATCGGATCCCCATATCTGAACTCAGATGCCGTTTCAATATCAGTGTGTATCCCTGCGAGGTTCTCGAAAAGATATTTGCCAACGCAGCCAGCATTCCATGATGTGCCGCAGGCAATTATGGTGACCCTTTGCAAATTCCTCAGCTGGTCTTCGTCCATCTTCAACTCATCGAGTATGACCCTTCCTTCCAGTTCAGAGATCTTACCTGCATATGTAGCCTGAATAGAAGTGGGCTGTTCATGTATCTCCTTCAGCATGAAATGTTCATAACCTGCTTTTTCTGCAGCTTCTTCATTCCACTCAATGATGTCAACTTGCTTTTCTATACGTTGACCATCGTTATTATAGAACTCCACTCCTTTGGGGCTTATCAACACAAGTTCTTTATCATTGACATATACAGCGTTTCTTGTGTACCTGAGAAATGCAGGTACGTCTGATGCCGCAAAGTAACCTTTATCTCCAAGTCCAATGACCAGAGGGCTGTCCTTGCGGGCAAGTACGATATGGTCAGGCTCATCCGTACATAATACTGCAATGGCATAAGATCCCTCGATCTCCGTCATTATATGTCTTACGGCATCGAGCAAACTGCATCTTTCACTATCCTTCATTGTTCGGTGCAGCAAATGTGCTATGACCTCAGTATCTGTGTCCGATACGAACTCATAACCTTGTTCCATCAGTTTTTCCTTCAGAAACATGTAGTTCTCAATTATACCATTATGCACCACTGCGATATTTGATGAAAGATGAGGATGGGAATTTCTGGTTTCGGGCTTCCCGTGGGTGGCCCAGCGGGTATGGCCTATCCCAATGTGTCCGGTAAAACCTGCTGGAATGATCTTTTCCAGCTCGGAGATCTTACCCACGGTCTTGTATGTTTCCAGATCACCATTCAGAATGGTGACACCTGCAGAATCATAGCCCCTGTATTCCAGTTTCTTAAGGGAACTAATGATGACGTCTACAGCATTCTCAGTACCTACGTATCCGACTATACCACACATCATCATCACCTCAGAGCACCAGGGTACCCCTGTGCAGCGCCTGATCCACTATATTACCTGATCCGATACGACAATTGATAGATATCATGATCCCTGCTTTTACAAGGACCCTGTGACCCACATCAGTGTCATCACCAATGATAGTACCTAATTTTCCAGCCTGATGAAGCTCTTCGTTCATTATAATGTTCAGGTTGGTCCCTGTCTCTGTGATGAAATACGGACCCATATGGCAATTGCTACCAATGACAGAATCGGATACATAACCATGAGAACCAATGCGCACATCGTTCATTATTATACTGTTGCGGATATTCGTGAAAGCATCCACTGATACATTATTCCCGATAGATGTAGATGGCAATATAACGGCATTTGGCCCGATATCACAATTATCTCCTATCATGACAGGTCCTACTATATAGCATCCGGATCTGATGATAGTATTCCTGCCTATTGATACATTGCCTTTAATATAGGCTCCATCTTCCACTGCAGTGGACGGGACGTTCTTTCCCATCTTTCCGAGGGTCACAGAATTAAGCCGCAGAAGGTCCCATGCATACACTGCATCCAGCCACCACGATCTGGTAGCGGCCATGGATACTTCGGTTCCGCTCTCGATCATCTTTTGGAGAGTATCGGTTATCGCATACTCACCTTTTGGAGAAAGAGGAGTTTGTCCAATAAAATCAAATATTCTGGAACTGAAATAATATATTCCGGTATTTACCAGATGACTAACCTCAGAAACCGGATTTTCCAGGATCTCCAGTACCTTTGTCCCTTCTGCCCTGACAACTCCATATCCGCTCACATGTTCAGTCTTGACGGTAAGTATGGTTGCATCTCCACGTCTGGATTCGATCAGATCACTGATGACTTGCGGTTCTATGAAGTTATCACCGTTCAGAGCAAGGAATTCATGTTCACCTGCAAGCTCGCTTCTTGCCTGCTCTATAGCATGTGCTGTACCAAGTTGTGTCTTTTGCTCAACATACTGGATATTTACCCCGAAATCAACACCATCTTTGAAGTAGTTCATTATGCGTTCTTTCTCATAACCAACTATCAATAGGATGTCCTTGATGTCATTTTGTTCAAGGGAACGGATAACGTGTTCAAGGATCGGCCTGTCAGCAACAGGCAGCATTACCTTTGAACGGGTAAGAGTAAGGGGACGGCACCGAAGGCCTTCTCCCGCTGCAAGGATGACTGCTTTCATGTCTTATAGTGGGCACTATAACAATTTATATTTTACCTTTGTCTTTATATTAAAGGTTTTATATTTTTAAATATGGACTAAGTAATTTGAACTGTATTCGAGTCCAGGAATATGACAAGATTGAAAACAGAATTATAAAGATGCCTTGCTCTTAAAGAGCAGAAATAAAATAAGACACCGACAGGCCATAACCTGCCGGAGTACATACACAATTATCTTGTAATGAGCATTTCTGCCGTTTCCGGCTTGTATTTCCAGTCAGCTGGAAGTACTTTGTTGACCTGGTAGTACTTCACAAGTCTTCTGATCTTGGATTCAATATTGTGCAGGGAACGGATGTTATGATTGTCCGAATGATTGTGGACCACATGCTTCCTGAGGCCTATTGCTTTTACAATGAGATTGTACAGGTCTTCTGGAACTGGTGGTTTCTGATCGTTTTCCTTAAGGATAGCAGTGATCTTCTTCCCAGTAGCAAGCTTTACATCTGGCATTCCATATTTGTCCCTGAGGACCATGCCAATAAGGCTTGTGCTCATGCCCTGCTTCCACATTTCCAGCACAATTTTTGTAATTTCGTCTGTGCTCATAGTGCACCATGCGGGAGCTTCAGAGCGCATTGGCCTTTTAGAACCGGATTGACCTTTTCTCCGGGTATGCATTTTTGCCATTGAATTCCTCCTAATAATCGTAAATAAAGTATTTGATCTAAATAAAGTAGATATCGTTTATTTCAATAAAGGCTATGTGAACATTATGGAGAGATAGCCTATAATTGTCCTTGGCGAGGCGAGGTAAATGAAACAGCATAGCATATAAAATTTGTGATAGGGACCTTACCATATCACAAGAGTTACTTCGGCTGCCTGAGGTCGCACATGCATAAAGATAGAATGTAGCTGTTTATCCCTGAGCTCAAACAAAGTAATGCTGTCATTCGTCTGCATCATAACCTGTACTGTTGTATTTATTTCCTCAGACACCACATCTGAAAGATATAAATAGATCTCATTTGTGTGCTCCTGCCTAAGCTGGTTCCCAACCGATAAGACATAATCTTCTCTTAGCATCGTGACATTACGTGGCGGGTCTGAACACATATTTGCTGTTGCATTCGCAGCATTTCCAAGAATATCAGTAGCCATGGTCCTTCCGATATTTCCCTCACAGGAAGGTAATCCCATAAAAG
Source organism: uncultured Methanomethylovorans sp. (assembly GCA_937968035.1). Lineage (GTDB taxonomy): Archaea > Halobacteriota > Methanosarcinia > Methanosarcinales > Methanosarcinaceae > Methanomethylovorans. The sequence goes on along the minus strand of CALBTS010000627.1, from coordinate 37,088 downwards.
GATCACCCATTAGCACAGAATTGGCCTGTCCATTGCACATATCCCTAAGGTTTTCTTCCGGGTAGTACATATCTACTATAGACCCCGAAGCACTTGAAGCTGCCAAAGACATACATTGCTCGAACATATTGCGCAATTGATGCTCTTTTTGAGAAGAGCTGAGTGCACGACTGAAATTAAGATCATCTGCCGGAGAAGAGATCTCTGACAAACTTACACTATTACTATAAGGTACAGATACCAATGCACTCTGCCTGAAGGACCTTTCAGGAGGAACAGCACCTAAGACCATCTGTCCTGAAGGTCCGCACCCAGGAACCGGCTGCCAGTTTGCCTCAAGCCTGTAATTGTATCTGCCACCTATTCTTCTGTTCAGATGCTCTTCAAGCACATTTTCTGTGGCTTCTGAATATCCGGCACTGAACGGGTGCAGATAACGGTATGTTCCGTTCTTTTCTTCACGAAGTGAAAACAGCATTCCTTCTGCTATCAGGTCTGCAAACGTCCTGGTTGCATGTTCCTTTGCAAAAATATCACTGACTTGGTAGATGGACATTGAATTTTCATGAGTATCGGAAACAATGCCAGAAATAGCGGATGGCATCACCGTATATTCAAAACTCTCCACCCTGCTGTTCAGAAGAGATCGTAGCAACTGTTCATCGAACTTGTATGCTGCTACATCCTGAACTGCTGCATTGTGTCCTGAAGAAAGCATGGCAGGCATCAGCACTACTGCTGACAGAGATACCATTAACAGAAAGAACATGACATCAATGGTCGAGGAAAAAGCTCTGCTGTCGTATAACATTTTTCTGGTGTCTATGTTTTTCAGCTGCATTGCTGTACCATCCTTTTAAGAGTTCCATCTATCTTTGAGGAGCTTCACGGTCAATGTGCCGGGAACCTGCTGCATTGGATTGAGTTCCAATGTGACAGGTATAGAGGCGGCTATCTGTCCCATGGAAGAAGATGAAGATGCAGGTTTATGGATATGCCAGATATGTTCACCGTTCTCCGTTGAGATATCTACCTGGAAGTTTACATTCGGAGAGAAACTGTCAAAGAACAAGCTCAAAGTATGGAGATCAGCTTGCGGACCGTTCAGAGTATCGAGCTTTTCAGCAGATATGAGATCCTGTCTGCTGCCTTGAAGCATCTGGGAATGAGCAATGCTCTGCGCGATCAGAGAAGCCTGCTCATAATTCTCCAGTGCGAAAGCACTATCCTGATGAGCAATATATGTTTTTGATACAACGCAAGCAAAAACCACAAAACCCAGCACCAATAATGCCGTAGCGAAAATATCGTTCTGCGGTTCAAGTATAGCCCTGTCGTCATTGATAAACCAGTACATATCCTATCTTTTCCACATTTACATCACCAATAAAATATATAAATGTTTTTTGGATGTACACTTGATTACTGGCATTAAAACTAACCTTATCTGTTCTTGATGTTAAATACCCTATCATATCCGCATGTTCTGCCCTTATGGGTTCTGTTATAGTACCGCTTGAACCATATTCTGATCTAAGGTCATCATAGAGGACAGAAGGTGGATATGGATATACTCTGAAAGCAGGAGTCTTTGCCGAAATTATTGATCTTCCATCGATATTGGCATAAACGACAACATATTCACCGGAAATCAGAGTTTCCAGATGTTGACCCTGAAAATGAGAAAGGTGCTCTTTATTGAAGGTATAGGTGATGTTCACTTCATCCGTACTGCTTCCAGCCTTATCAATATAAGATAGCAATTCTGTGGATAACACATCCAGTTCCTTTTGATGGTTCACTTCTTCCATACTTACTGCAAAGTGATATATTGCAGCAATAACCACCACACTTGCAAGTATCAGCGCAGTTTTTGAAAGAACGAAATCCACCCATGCCCTTTCATCCTGGAGAAAACCTGACATCTGCTTCATTTTGATCTATTGCAGTCCCCTTCATTTCAATTCATATACCCTGACGAACAGCATCCCGGTCGATGGGTTAACAGTGGTTTCCATGAATACCCGGTGCGTGCCTGAACCAAAAAAAGACACGCCACCCATTAATTCATTGCTATATGCAGCCCTGGACTCCCTTACTGTGTACTTTCCTTCATATTCCATAAAGTAATTCTTTGCATCATAAGGCCACGCTGCTTCAGACCCTGGAATGGCCCCCATGACCACAGTACATCCGCTGGGAATATCTATTTCCATTGTAAGGTTGCTGCCCGGACCACCCGCATATAATATTGAAGCTGTGGCATCCATCCGGGACATCTGCGATTCGAGGTCGCTCATTTTCATATGAGTAAGGAAACCTGAAGTTGCTGTGGCCAGCAGGGCCATGGTCGCCAACAGCAGGATGGATGCCACCACAAACCGCATAGGTAAGGAAACAGCAGCTGTGGTGTCAGCTGTCAGAACATGCAAATTACCGGACCTTCTCAATTGCTTTCACCGGTCAGCTTTAAAATGATCTCGTCCAGAGTAAGAGATTCCTGAACCCCGCTTTCCATATCTTTGAAAGTGAAAAGACCCTGAGCCACTTCCCTGTCACCTAATATAAGTGCATAACGGGCACCTACATTGTTAGCATAGGATAGCTGAGCCTTGAAATTCCTGCTCATGATATCCAGATACACTGGAACATACTCCCTTAGCTTGCAGGCTACAGGAATAGCATTGATGCGTGTGCTTTCCGTGGTGATCATGACGACGGTCTTTTGCGGTACAGGTTCAATCTTATATATTTCCATGATCCTGTCAAAGCCCAGCCCAAAACCGGTGGATGGAACATCCCCTCCGCCAAAAAGCTGGATCAGTTTATATGAACCACCGCCACATACCTGTTTCTGTGCACCCAGGCCCTCGGCATATATCTCAAAGACCATGCCTGTATAGTAATCAAGACCTCTGGCAATTCCGAAATCAATGGTGTAATCTATACCATATGCATCTAAAAGGGTAAGTATCTGCTGGAAAGCATCTATTTCAGGAATTGGACCGAGCAGGTTGCGGGCCTTGGAAACAGCTTCACCGCCTGTAAGGGAAATAAGTCCAAGGAGTTTCATGCGCAGGCCTATGGGCGCATTGATCTCCTCCAGATAATCATCCAGTCCCTTATCATCTTTCTTGTCCACCAGTCGCATGATCTTACCTTGCTGTTCAACTTCCAGGGAACTCAATACATGACGGATGATCCCCAGATAGCCGACATGCAGGTCACCTTGGATACCTGCAACCTCAAGCATGGCAGTTGCCAGGGCTATGACCTCTGCATCCGCATCCCGTCCCTCGGAACCTATAAGTTCCACACCGAACTGCCAGAACTCTCTGAACCTGCCTTTCTGAGGCCTTTCATACCTGAAACAATTCTCAAAATAGAACAGTTTCAATGGACGTGGCAATGCCTGCATCTCATTTACGAACATCCTCATCACAGGTGCCGTGAGTTCAGGACGCAGTGTCATCTCACGATCTCCTTTATCCGTAAAATTATATAGTTCACCTACGATGCCTTCACCTGACTTCATTGTAAAAAGTTCCAGGTTTTCAAAAGTGGGTGTAACTACCTCTTGATAACCCCATCTGCCAACGACCTGCCTTAGCCGGTTCTCCAGATGTCTTCTGCGGGCCATTTCTTGCGGAAGGAAATCCCTTGTTCCTCTTGGTCTTTGTATCGTCATCGGATCAACCTGATGTATTAGTGAGATAAACATGTGAAGTTTATATCTCGACTGATCTAGTCTGGAGGTTAGTATTTATACAGTATATTTTACTGTTTCGATTAGTTATGCATTTAAGGACACATTTGAGGACACTGGGGGTAAAACCAAAAATGATATATATAACCATTTACATGTACATTATTGTACAAACTAATACATTTTTCTGAGGATCACCATGGAACATACAAAGATACTACTTGACGAAAACGAGATGCCAACTCGCTGGTATAATATACTTGCGGATTTTCCCGAACCCCTTGCACCTCCGCTTAACCCTGCAACCAGGGAACCTATCAAGCCATCGGAACTTGAGCCGATATTCGCAAAAGAGCTGATCAAACAGGAAATGAGCCCTGAGAGGTATATCGATATCCCACAGGAAATACTTGAGATATACAAACTCTGGAGACCATCACCCCTTCACAGGGCACACAGACTTGAAAAGGTGCTTGGCACACCGGCGAAGATATATTATAAGAATGAAAGCGTGAGCCCTGCAGGCAGCCATAAGCCAAATACAGCCATTGCCCAGGCGTACTACAATATGAAGGAAGGTACCGAAAGGATCACTACTGAGACCGGTGCAGGTCAGTGGGGCAGTGCATTATCCCTTTCATGTAACTATTTTGACATAGAGTGTAAAGTGTTCATGGTAAGCTCCAGCTTCTATCAGAAACCATACAGGAAATCCCTGATAAACCTCTGGGGTGCGAACGTTGTCCCTTCACCGAGCCCTGAGACACAGTTCGGAAGGATGATCCGTGAGAAATATCCCGATACCTGCGGAAGCTTGGGCATAGCCATAAGCGAGGCTATAGAAGTGGCAGCCCTTAACGACAACACCAAATACGCTCTGGGTAGTGTCCTTAACCACACATGCCTGCATCAGACTGTCGTGGGTCTTGAAACACAGAAACAGTTCGAGAAAACTGAAGACTACCCCGATATCGTTATCGGATGCTGTGGAGGAGGAAGTAACCTTGCGGGAGTAAGTCTGCCATACATCAGAGACAACATTGCCGGTAAAACAGATACTAGGATCATTGCAGTAGAACCATCGGCATGCCCCAGCCTGACAGAAGGCAGGTTCGACTATGATTTTGGCGACATGGCACAAATGACACCACTGCTTAAGATGTACACGCTCGGCTCTGAGTTCATACCCCCTGCCATTCACGCTGGCGGTCTCAGATATCACGGTGCTTCACCAATAGTCAGTAAACTGGTCGCTGATGGCATGATGGAAGCAAGGTCCTATCATCAGGTAGAGATCTTCGATGCAGCTGTAACCTTTGCACGCAGTGAAGGAATAGCGCCAGCCCCTGAATCAGCCCATGCGATAAAATGTGCAATAGACGAAGCGCTCAAATGTAAGGAAACCGGTGAAGAGAAAACCATACTGTTCAACCTCAGCGGTCATGGACACTTCGACATGGCATCTTATGACATGTATTTCAGCGGTAAGCTGACCAACGAATAAGCTGCGGAACAGAGAAAAGGCCTGCCAGAATGGCAGGACATAATTTTTTTAGAGATTGGCTTTTCAGGGATAATTTCCTTTTTCAGGTACTATTTCATTACTCAATTGTCCTGCACAGCGTGAAAAGAAGTGTTTTCATTTGTTTTACTATTAAGCCTTGCATTTTGACCCATCTCTTTCTTGTACACAATAGTGCGATATGGGAATGGTATTTCCACGCCTTCTGCATCGAATCGCTTCTTTATGGATTCCCTGATCTCACACCCTGTGGTGTAGCACAATTTACGATCAGCACACCAGAATAAAAGACGCATGTTCACAGCATGGTCACCTAGTTCGGTTACCAGTACCTGGATGACTTCATCTTTCTGGATAGTTGTATCGTATTTCACAAGTTCTACATGGGTCATGACATTGACATGCCCCCTTGCTTCCTCTATCATGATCTTACGCGCCAGATCGATATCAGAGTCATAACTTATACCTACATCAACAGGCCAGTTAACTGTGGGATCCTCTATGGACCAGTTGATTATAGCTTCATCCCCAATGATACTGTTAGGAATTATCACGCGTCTATTGTCCCATGTCCTTAGAACAGTATGGCGAAGGGTGATATCTGTGATCTTGCCGTACTCGTTCATTACATTCACTCTGTCTCCAACCCTGAATGGGCGGAATACAGCAAGAGAAATACCTGCTATAATATTACCAAGAGTGCTCTGAGCTGCAAGACCCACAACGATACCTGCAAAACCTGCTCCTGCCAGCAGAGCAAGTGAAACCTTCTCCAGGAAAGGAATACTGGAGATCACAATGACCAAGCCTATCAAATAGACGACTGCCACACTGATGTGTCTTAAAAGTTTATAGGACGTCTGGTCTATGTTCATCTTTTTGTTCATTGTACGCAATTCTGCATCCATGAGCCTGTCTAACAGTTTTGCGGCAACGAATGTAAGGACAGCGACCAATATAATAAAAATTATCTCTGTAAGGTCTGCAGGCACGAACTCATACAAACCTGATAATAACATTGAAGATGCAGATGAAATATTCCCTAAAGCAGACATATAGATCCAGTTTCCGGTTAATTGTGAAGCTTTCTTATAATTACTGATAACTGATCAATATAAGTTGATCCCTTGATATACCGGCCAGTTCAAAGAAGCAACTTTTATTAGACATCAGACCATCTTTCACATGGTCCCTCATGCAGATCAAAGAAATCAGCCTGCCGGAAAAGGTCATTGGCTTTTACCTGGACTCCGGAATTGAACAATTGTATCCTCCTCAGGATGAAGCGATCGCAAAAGGCCTCCTTGAAGGAAAGAACATAGTCGCTGCAATTCCCACGGCCTCCGGGAAGACCCTCATAGCCGAGCTTGCAATGCTGAACTCCATCACAAAAGGCGGAAAAGCACTATACATTGTGCCTTTAAGGGCTTTGGCATCTGAAAAGATGGACCGTTTTTTAAAGTTCAGACAGATAGGTATCAAAACCGGCATATCAACCGGGGATTTTGAGGCAAGGGATGAATGGCTTGGCTCTAATGATATTATAGTCGCCACTTCAGAAAAAACAGATTCTCTCCTGCGCAATGAGACTTCCTGGATGCAGGACATCACTGTGATAGTGGTGGATGAGGTGCACCTGCTGGATTCAGCTAACAGGGGCCCTACTCTGGAAGTCACCATTGCTAAATTGAGGAAGCTTAATCCTCGAGCTCAGATCATCGCATTATCTGCAACCGTGGGCAATGCACAGGAAATAGCCGATTGGTTGAAAGGAGGACTGGTGCTGAGCGAATGGAGACCCACCGATCTGCGTGAAGGAGTATACTATGCTGATGCAATAAATTTCGAAGGCTCTCAGAAAGCTGTTGAGATCACATCCTCGGACGATGGTGTCAATATCGTGATGGGAACATTGGAAGAAGGAGGACAGTGCCTTGTATTCGAAAGCAGCCGTAAGAACTGTGTGGGTTTTGCAAAGAAGCTGGGCAGACACGTTGAGAAAGTGCTCAGCAAACCGGAGCGCAGTGCCCTTGACAAGATCGTAGACGCTATAATAGAAGCATCGGAAACAGAAGCTTCCAGAGTGCTTGCCCAATGTGTCAGAAATGGTGTGGCCTTCCATCATGCGGGATTGAACTCAGCCCATCGACGACTTGTGGAGGATGGGTTCAGGGAGAACGTGATCAAAGTTATATGCAGCACGCCTACTCTTGCAGCAGGACTGAACCTGCCTGCACGCAGAGTTGTCATCCGTAGCTACAAGAGATATGATTCCAATTTTGGAATGCAGCCCATACCTGTCCTTGAGTATAAACAAATGGCAGGCAGGGCTGGCCGGCCTCACCTTGACCCTTACGGTGAATCAGTGCTTATTGCCCGCTCATATGAAGAGATGGAAGCACTTTTTGAGAATTATGTGAATGCAAAAGCAGAAGACATCTGGTCCAAACTTGGCACAGAGAATGCATTGCGTACCCACGTCCTTTCTACAGTGGTCAATGGTTTCGCTTCCAGTGAAGAGGGACTCATGGAGTTCATGAGTGCAACTTTTTTTGCACACCAGCAGGAGGCACGTAATCTGCAGGAACTGGTGGAACAAAGCATATCATTCCTGCTGGAACATGGTATGCTGCAGGATGAAGACAGGTTGAGGGCTACAAAACTTGGAAAACTTGTTTCCATGCTGTACGTTGATCCGCTATCAGCTGCTATCATACTCGAGGGATTAGGGAAAGCCAAAAAGATCACTGACCTTACTTTGATGCATCTTATATGCAGTACCCCCGACATGAAGCAGCTTTACATGCGCAGCTCTGATTATACTATGATCAATGAATTCGCAACTATCCATAAAGATGAATTTACCAGAATGCCAAGCCCTTTTAAGGCCATCGAGTATGAATGGTTCCTCGGAGAAGTGAAAACTTCCTTGTTGATGATCAAATGGATAGATGAGATACCAATGGATGAGATAACTGTCCAGTTCAACATTGGTGAAGGGGATATACACGCTTTTGCCGATATGGCACAATGGCTTATGCACGCCACAGCCAGGCTTGCGGAAACCATGGGCCTCCAGGGAGTGGAAAAGGCCTATGAACTGGAAAAACGCATCCAATATGGAGCTGATGCTCAATTGCTTGAACTGGTAAGCATTCGTGATGTGGGCAGGGTGCGTGCCCGCAAGTTGTATGATGCCGGTCTTACATCAGTGGAAGCATTAAAGAATGCTGGTGTTGAAAGAATAGCTAAATTGATCGGGCCAAAGACAGCAGAGAAGATAATGAACAATATAATGGGTTCACACCGGGCAGGGGAACAAAATAGGAGCGGCTCTGCAGACGAAGTGTACAGGCCGATTGAAAGGCAACAGAGGACCTTCAACGATTTTGAGGATTAGACCATAGTTTATAAGGAGATGTATGATGCTATACGGTAAATTATCAGAACTTCCTGAAAAGGAAATACGGGTTCTCATTGAACGCGGAGGCGAACTCACAAATGTAAGTGACACTGTTTCCTCGATCCTTGCGGATGTACGTATAGAGGGCGACATGGCTCTGAGGAAATATACGCAGCGTTTTGATGGTGCAAAGATCGATGCCATCGAGGTGTCCCGGGAAGAGATCGAAAAAGCATACAATACCACAGATAAGGAACTTATAAAGCACCTTGAAATAGCTGCAGGGAACATCCGCAAATTCCATGAGGCACAAATGCCTGAAAAGATGTGGTTCATGCAGCTGGCTCCGGGGATCGAGCTTGGACAGAAGATCACTGCCCTTGATAGCGTAGGTGCTTACGTGCCCGGCGGCAGGGCTTCATATCCCTCCACCGCACTTATGACAGTAGTACCTGCAAAGGTCGCAGGTGTCAGGAACGTTATAATGTGTACGCCTCCGGGTCCTGATGGAAAGGTCAATCCCCTCACACTGGCAGCAGCAAAAGTAGCAGGTGCTGATCATGTGTACCGCGTGGGAGGTGTACAGGCCATTGCTGCCATGGCTTTTGGCACTGCCAGCGTGATGAAGGTAGATAAGATAGTGGGTCCGGGAAACGTGTATGTGACGGCAGCCAAGATGCAAATAAGGGACATGGCAGAGATAGATTTCCCCGCAGGACCCAGCGAGGTGCTGATAATTGCTGATGAGTCTGCGCATCCTGCAATGGTCGCAGCGGACATGATAGCGCAGGCGGAGCATGATCCTCATGCTGTATCCGTCCTGGTAACAACTTCGGAGAAGCTGGCATCAGGAGTTAAAGAAGAAGTGCTGAAACAGGCACAAAGCACTGTGCGAGGAGAGATAGTAAGCTCATCACTGAAGAATGCAGCCATACTGATAGCTGACTCCATTGAACAGTGCATAGATATCTCAAACAGCTTCGCTCCTGAACATCTGGAGATAATGACGAAGAACGATGATATGGTACTAGAGAAGATAGAGCACGCAGGTTCCATCTTTGTGGGCAACTACGCTCCCGTTCCTGTCGGTGATTATGCATCCGGTACGAATCACGTATTACCCACTGCCGGCTATGCCAGAATGTACTCTGGCCTCAATATAATGCATTTTTTGAAAGTTTCCAGCATCCAGCGTATTAGTAAGGAAGGACTTGCAACGATCAGGGACACTGTAATATCGCTTGCTGAAAAGGAAGGGTTGCAGGCACATGCCGATGCCATCCGTATCCGCTTTTCACGTTCGGAATAATATAGTATCAGTTTCAATCGACAATTATTTAATAGGTGAAATGCATAATTTGTTTAATAAGTTCTTTTTGGAATTAAACTGGCGGGGGGGCCACCTATGAAAATAAGAGTTGTAAGTTCCAGAGAAGAGATAAATGAGCTGAATCCGAATGAGAAAGTGATACACCTCGCTTTCCGCCCGTCGAACAAGGACATATTCAGCCTTGTACAGACCTGCACCAAAGTAGAGGTCATCCAGATACCAAGCTCTTACAGGAGAACAGTTTCCAAGTCCATAGAGATGTTCCTGCAAATGCAGAATATCAAACTGGTGGAAGGAGATGTGTGGGGACACAGGAAAGATATCAACGAGTATTTCAGCATATCACCTGCAATTATGGACAAAATAAAGGAAATGAAGGCTGAAGGCAGATCTGATTCCGATATAGCCGATAAGATCGAAAGGGAAGGGAAACTTAACAGGGAAATGATATTCTACATACTCGGAAAGCAGAAGTAGACCCATCATTAAGTTGATCACCTTTTATACTGTTTCCGGTCCATGAGATTGTTTGTCTTTTAAAAGACATTTATATGGCATCCCAACGATGCCTATAAATAACTTTATCACTTCATCTTTTGAAAACACGATAGGTTTTGCGATAATGACAGATAACCATGGAAAAGTATATCTGGTGGGTTCGGGCCCCGGTGACCCGGAACTGCTTACTCTGAAGGCTCGAAGGCTTATTGATGATGCAGATGTGGTCATATACGACCAGCTTCCGGGCGAAGCGATACTTTCTTCAATTCCTCAAAAAGCACAGAAGATAGATGCAGGGAAATATGCAGGCGATCACACTCTATCCCAGGACAGGATCAACGAGTTGATAGTAGAGAAGGCAAAGGAAGGTAAAGTGGTGGTACGCCTCAAAGGCGGGGACCCTTATGTATTCGGAAGAGGGGGAGAGGAAGCCCAGGAGTTGATAAAGGCAGGAATTGGTTTTGAGATCGTGCCCGGCATAACATCTGCGATATCCGCACCTGCTTATGCAGGTATTCCCGTAACACATAGAGATCATGCCTCTATGGTCACTTTTATAACTGGTCATGAAGACCCCACCAAGGAGGAAAGCGGGCTGGACTGGGAAACACTTGCAAAATTCCCTGGCACCATTGTGATCCTCATGGGTGTAAAGATGCTGGAACGCAATGTCAACGAACTTATGAGGTGCGGCAAAGATCCATCCACACCAATAGCACTGATAGAGAGGGGAACCCGTCCTGACCAGAGAGTAACGGTGGGTACTCTTGAGAACATTGTTGACCTTAAGAACGAAAGGAAGGTAAAAGCGCCTGCCATAACTATAATCGGTGATGTGGTCAAATTGCACGATGAACTTGGAGAGCAGGTCATGGAAAGGAGCTAATGGATATGGCTGACGAAAAAAAACCCGTTCTGGCCATTATGCGGCCATCTGTATACAAGGAAGAATCCGTGAAGCTTGCACTATCCATGGGATTTGATGTCATGGCTGTTCCCATGATAGAGCTTGCAGGAATGCAGGATTCTGCATTCAAGCCTTTCTTCGAGCACATAACAAAAAAAGAATCCGACTACGTGATATTCACCAGTGCCAATGGACTTGACTTTACACTGCAGAAGATACCGTACGTTATGCGTGATATGTTCGTAGAGGCTTTGAACCGCACAAATGTCATAGCTATAGGTCCTACCACAAAGAAAGCTCTGGAAGAGAAAGGTATCAAGGTCATGGGCATGCCAGGAGTGTACAGTTCAAAGGGTCTTATCGAATATCTTTGCAAGGATGTCAAGGGTAAGAACGTAGACATGGCCCGCAGCGTCTTTGGCTCAACTGTGCTTACAGAGGGACTTACCCGCTGTGGCGCAAATGTGCTGGAAACAAAAGTGTATAGCCTCTTTAGGCCTGATGGCGAGGAGCAAAAGGACCTGATAAGGTCTGCTCTGGAAGGCAGGATCACAGCTTTTGCCTTTACCAGTTCCATGATGGTGCATAATTTCTTTGACGTGGCCAAAGAACTCGAAGCCGGAGATGATATCGTGCAGGTGCTCAATGGGTCTATCGTGGCAGCTATTGGCCTGCCTACAGCAGAAACATTGCGTGGCTACGATGTGAATGTTTCCGTGATCCCTGAAGAGTATACGTTCGAAGAGATACTGAAAAAGATAAGGGACATGCTTTCTGCATGTTCCTGAAAAACCTATTTATACCATTTTTTCTTTTTCTCATGCAAATTTCGGACGAACAGAGAAATGCCCTAAGGCTGCATTTGTTTACCTGATCCTATTTATTAAGCGGAACGATTATCATGATAGGTATTTCAAAACTATATTGTGGGACTGTGGAACCATCAGATGCTTTAAGGTACGGCAGGGATTCTAAAAAACTCCCGTCCCATCTTTTGCAGTTCTCTATCGACAAAAAACCTGTTGTCGTCTGGAATGTGACCAGACGCTGCAACCTCAAATGCGCACACTGTTATGCACATTCCAGAGATATTGATTACAAGAACGAACTGACAACAGAAGAAGGTAAGGCACTCATCGATGACCTTGCTGACTTTGGCTCTCCTGTGATCCTCTTCTCCGGAGGGGAACCCCTCATGCGCAAAGATCTGCCTGAGCTGGCAGCATACGCCAGGTCCAAAGGAAGAAGAGCGGTCATCTCTACGAATGGGACCCTCATCGACAAAGAAATGGCAAAGAAATTAAAGGAGATAGGCCTGTCATATGTGGGTATCTCACTTGATGGCATGAGGGAAACGAATGATAAGTTCAGAGGATCAGAAGGTGCTTTTGATGCTGCCCTTGACGGACTGCGCAACTGCAGGGCCGAAGGTATCAAGGTCGGCCTCAGGTTCACCATCAATAAGCACAATGTGCAGGATATTCCTGCCATATTCGATCTGATCGAAAAAGAGAACATACCCCGTATATGCTTCTATCATCTGGTATATGCAGGCAGGGGTTCGGATATGGTAGAAGAAGACCTTAGCCTTGAAGAGAGCCGGGAAGTAGTTGACCTGATAATGAAAAGGACCCGGCAGTTACATGAGAAGGGATTGCCTGTAGAAGTGCTCACCGTTGACAATCACTGTGATGGACCGTACATCTATCTGAAGCTCCTTAAAGAAGATCCAGAAAGAGCTGCAGAAGTATATTCTCTGCTGCAGATGAACCAGGGAAATTCCACAGGTATAGGCATAGGTTGTGTCTCATGGGATGGTTCGGTACACCCTGACCAGTTCTGGAGGCATTACACTTTTGGAAATATAAGGGAAAGAAAGTTCAGCGAGATATGGAGAGATACAACCGATGAGCTGATGGCAGGCCTTAAGGACCGCAAGCCTCTGATAAGGCAACATGCGGATAGGTGTGCAAGGTGTAAATGGCTGGAAGTATGCAATGCAAATTTCAGGGTCAGGGCCGAAGCTGTATACAACAATGTATGGGCTGATGACCCGGCCTGCTACCTCACTGAAGAGGAGATAGGCTACCACAGAAAGGAATAACTCTTAATTCAATTTTGCATGCAGGCAAAAATATATTCCACGAACATATCTGCCAGTATAATAGCCAATAATAATACGAACAACGTTTTTAAGAACATTGCAAACAAATGCCTCACCTGTCTGCTTATTTTTCTTTTACAGTTAGTGTGGACAGGTATATAAAGAGTATGACCTCCGAAAAGGTCATAAAAACAGAAGATCAAGTTAGACTTCGATGCAGTTCTGCCAGACACCATGGATATTGCAGTATTCAAGAGCACAGAAGGCCTTGAAATTGTCAATGTTGTTAACGTGGAAACTGGCTATTGGCTGTGTGTGCACAGGCTCGAAGTTCATCCTTCCAAAGTCAATGGTCTTCCCATCCTTTGTGATACCGTAAAGCTCCACCCATTCAATATGATGTTCCACTGTATTGGGATGAGGCACTTCCTTTCCCACAACGACCCTTACAAAATCAGCACCTGTTGATCCATGACCCCTTATGACCTCAATGACCGGGACATGTTTCTCTTTACCCTCTACTTCTTTTCCTTTCAGTACTTCTCCAAATTGCATTATTTCACCTCGTTTAATACCGTTGGTCTTTATTCTGTTCTGCCCTTGTCTGCCGGTGGCGTGAACACACGTACAGAAAAGGCCTTGTTAAGTATGAAAGATCCGATCAGTTCAAACTACGATGATCTCATATCCTTCCTCTACATACCTGGCCATGCTCGGATGCCCGAACATTTCATCGCACAGATGAAGACCCTGTTCTTTGGCGCTTTCAAGGCTATCCATCTTCTGGGCACACGCCCTGCAAACACAATCCATGACCCCTGCCTTCTTTACTTTCATGTAAAGGCTGGAAAATGGCTTTGTAGGATCTATAAGATCAGATATGTTTTTGGTAGCAGAACCTTCGATGATCAGTTTTACGTCATGTCCCCTTTCTTTCATGTCTATCGCATTCATCAGTGCGTGAGCAAAGCACATAGGCTCACCATTGAAAGCAAAGATAGCTATTTTCTTGCCCATATAGTCTCCTCCGATACAGCGCAATGGCAACCCCCGATGGAATTGAACAGGTTAATATAAAGGATTTACGGTATTCTCGATCCTGACATCAGGAATAAAGTATATTATTCGCACGCTGCATCAACCAGATATATTTAAATAATGAAAAAACCACTGTTACGGATACTACACAATCACTACATCATATTTATCGGAGAGTTGCAATGACGGTTCCAAAGGAATATATCCCTCATGAGGTCGAGCCAAAGTGGAAGGAAGCATGGGACATGTCCATGTACCATTTCGACTGGGAAGATCATAATAGACCACAGTTCATCATCGACACACCTCCACCTTACCCTACCGGTAATTTCCATATAGGGAACGCTCTGAACTGGTGTTACATCGATTTTGTTGCCCGTTACAAGCGTATGTGCGGATACAATGTGATGTTCCCACAGGGATGGGACTGCCATGGACTTCCCACCGAAGTAAAGGTGGAAGACATACACAAGATCACAAAGAACCAGGTGCCCAGGGAAGAGTTCAGGAGAATGTGCCGTGAACTGACGACCAGCAACATTACAAAAATGCGCAATACAATGATGAACTTGGGTTTCTCCGTGGACTGGAGTAATGAGTTCATCACTATGGAACCTGCATATTACTCCAAGACCCAGCGCTCTTTCCGCAGGATGTATGACATGGGCAGGATCTACCAGTCCGAGCATCCTGTTAACTGGTGCCCGAGATGTGAAACTGCCATCGCCTTTGCTGAAGTGGAATATGAAGGCAGGAGCACGCAGCTTAATTTCCTTAATTTCGATAAACTGAAGATAGCCACCACCCGGCCTGAACTGCTGGCAGCATGTGTGGCTGTTGCGATCAACCCTGAAGATACACGCTACAGCACACATATAGGAAGCAAGGTAAAAGTACCACTTTTCGGGCATGAGGTCCCCGTAATAGGCGATGGTGTCGTTGATCCTGCGTTTGGTACGGGTGTCGTGATGATCTGTACCTTCGGTGACAAGCAGGATGTACGCTGGTGGGTGGAACATAAACTTCCCCTGCGCAAGGCCATTGATAAGAACGGCCGTATGACAAAGATAGCAGGCAAGTATGCGGACATGACTATCCCTGAATGTAAGGAAGCCGTCATAGCAGATCTGAAAGCAGAAGGTTATCTATATGAGCAAAAGGAACTCGAACAGAATGTGGGAATGTGCTGGAGATGTGACACACCCATCGAGATCCTGTCTGAAAAGCAGTGGTTCGTTAAGATAGATACCAATGATGTCAAAAAAGCTGCCGATGAGATCAACTGGACACCTGAGCACATGAAGGTCAGGCTTGAGAACTGGCTGGGTACCATGGAGTGGGACTGGTGTATCTCCAGGCAACGCATATTTGCAACTCCTATACCCGTATGGTATTGTAAAGAATGTGGGGAGGTAATGGTGGCAAAGGAAGAATGGATGCCCATTGACCCAACCCGGGATTCTCCTAAAGAGCCATGCAGCAAATGTGGCAGCACTGATTTCGAGCCAGAGGAAGATGTCCTTGACACATGGATGGATTCTTCCATAACAGTCCAGCATGTGACCGGCTGGCTCACTGAACATAAAAGCAGGTTACCTGCCCAATTGAGACCACAGGGGCATGATATCATCAGGACATGGGCCTTCTATACGATCCTCCGATCTATGGCACTTGCAGGCAAGCGCCCCTGGGATTCCATACTTGTGAATGGCATGGTCCTGGGTGAGGATGGCCACAAGATGAGCAAATCCCTGGGCAATATAATCTCTCCTGAAAAGGTAATTGAAGAATACAGTGCAGATTCTTTCAGACAGTGGGCAGCCATAGGAGGCGCTCCTGGTTCAGATGTGATGTTCCGCTGGAAAGATGTAGTAGCTGCATCACGCTTTTTTTCCAAGATGTGGAGCATCTACAGGTTCTCTGTTTCCCACTTCGATGACCTGGATACATCCTACGTGCCTGAGGCAGAAGAACTTCACATTGTTGACAGATGGCTGTTAGATAAGTTGCACGAGCTGATAACTACAGCAACTGCGAACATGGATGCCTATCAGTTCGATGAGGCTTTCAAAGCTATCAGGGGTTTTGCCTGGGACGTAGTGGCCGATAATTACATTGAACTAGTCAAGTCCCGTCTGTATGGCACCAATGCAACGGACAGAAAAGCAGCACAATATGCACTATACGTAACAATAGAGGTACTGGCAAAATTGCTTGCTCCGTTCGCACCCTTCTTTGCAGAGGAGATGTATTCAAGACTTGGGACCGGGAGCGTACATATGCGATCCTGGCCAAAGGCGGATGCCTCCTGGAAGGACGAAGAGGCCGGTAAAGCCGGAGAACTTGTTAAAGAGATCGTGAGCAGTGTAAGGAGATATAAATCCGAACATGGTATTGCCCTTAATGCTCCTCTGAAGAAACTTGAGATATATGGAGCGCTCACAGACGTCATTGACATAACCGGTGCAACGAACACACCAGTAGAAATGATGGCAGGCAACCCTGACTTTGAGCACGTGCCAGTGAATATCAAGCCTAACATGGGAGTCATCGGCCCCAAATTCAAAGGCCAGGCAAAGGCTGTAATAGATGCTTTATCGGAAGCTAACCCGAAAAAGCTGGTTCATGAGATGGAACAGAATGGGAAGATCAGCCTTCATACTAAGAGCGGCATTATAGAGCTGGGGCCTGAAAGCGTGGAGATCGAAAAAGAAGCGATCTCTGCTGGCAGAGCTGTAGATGTGCTGGATGTAAGGGGTATTCCTGTTGTAATCATCAGATGAAAATGGGAACAAATGCTCCCTTTTCGTAATCTTTAATTGTGCTGATGCACTATGATACTAATCACTGGAAAAAGTAACCAGGTGGTCTATTGAAGATCCGAGGAAGGATACAACTCAGGAAATCTGCCAAGAATAAGCTGCTTGATGATCTCAGGTCCATATATGGTGACACAGTGGTAGAGAATATCGCATCGTATAAGTTCGAGCATGCTGATGCGGGTGACAATTCTGTGGTCCTCATAGACGGGAAAGTGCTTTTGTTTGCAGTTGACGATATTTTTTTCCCGACAGTGCGAGGTGTCATGGAACTCGGAATAGAGAAGAACGTGGTAGTAGTGGATTCTGGTGCCGTGCGCTTTGTAGTGAACGGCGCAGACATTATGAGTCCTGGCATTGTCCGTGCAGATGAGAACATCCTTGAAGGTGATCCTGTGATCGTGAAAGAAGAGAAATATGGCAAGCCTCTTGCCATTGGCAAAGCACTTGTTCCCGGAAAGGCCATGGTTTCAGATTCGGGGAAAGCTGTGAAGTCCTTGCATCATGTGGGTGATGAGATATGGAATATCGAATTGTGAGTTTACGGGCATAATCATTAAAATATATGGGTGTTCTTATAAATAATGAAGGTGCTAAAGCAGTAGGAGATATTGTTAACTGGATTAGTCCGATAATGAAATGAATACTTTAATTTGATAAAGGGTGCATGTTATGGCAAAGTTAATGGATAAATTTTTTGGAGCAACTAAAAGATCGTCTACCGGCGAAGATGAGTTCACTGAGCTTGATCTGAGCAAATATGAAGAAGTAACAGGAGAAGAGCCTGCAGAAACATATGTGAGAGTGGCAGAACTTACAAACCTGAATGATCTGACATTGCTCAAGAAGGAAGTGTATGAGGGCAATATCCTGATGATCGATATATCCACTATCAAGAACGATAAACTTATGCTGGACAGGGCTCTCAAGGACCTGAAAGATGTTGTCATAGATGTCCATGGGGATATAGCCGGGCTTAAAGAAGACCAGGTGCTGGTAACCCCTACAGGGATCAAGATAGATCGTTCGAAGATAGTTGGTGGAAGATATTGACCATTGATAGTCCACAGGCAGCATTCGTTACCCGTACGCATTGTCCTCTCTGCCACAAAGAGATCATAATGAATTGGGAGAGAGATGAGATCCCATATTTTGGGGATGTCATGTACATTACGGCGTGCTGCGACTGTAGTTTTCGTTTCACTGACACAATGATCCTGTCCCAGAAAGAACCTGTCCGATACGAACTTGTCATTGAGGGATCTGAAGACCTTTATGCTAAGGTCGTGCGCTCTACTTCAGGAACGATAAAGGTTCCTGAGCTTGGAATAGTTGTAGAGCCTGGTTCTATCTCCGAATCATACATAACAAATATCGAAGGTGTGCTTGACAGGATACTGGGAGTTGTGATAAGCGCAACAAAATGGGTATCAGATGAGCCGGAAAAATATGAACGCGGCCTTCTGTTACAGGAAATGATACACGAGGCTGTAGATGGCAAAAGGAAACTTACCGTAATCATAGAGGATCCTTTGGGCAACAGTGCCATAATATCCGAAAAAGCTGTATCTTCCAAGCTTACTCCTGAACAGGTACGTATGCTGAAAACGGGCATGATAGTTTTCGATGCAGAGAGTGCTGAGATAGAAATGGACGCATGTGATGAACACACGATAGGAAATTGATTATCTATCGGTTCCATCACTGCAATTAAAATTAGGGAGATCAACATGGAAGGCGAAAGGACTGAGAGACCTACAATGCCTCTCATAGGAGATATTGCTCCTGGCTTTCAGGCAAGGACGACAAAAGGAAGAATCAACTTCCCCGAAGACTATAAGGGTAAATGGGTCATCCTGTTCAGTCATCCGGCAGACTTTACTCCTGTATGCACTACCGAATTCATCAAATGTGCAACAATGCAGGAGGGGTTCAGGCAACTTAATACTGAACTTATTGGTCTTTCGGTGGATAGCCTCTACTCTCATATATCATGGCTTGCAGCTATCAAAGAAAAGGTAGATTATAAAGGTTTTAAAGGGATAGATATCGATTTTCCCATTATTGAAGATCTGAACATGGAAATAGCACGCAAGTATGGCATGATCCATCCCCGCGCATCTTACACACAGGAAGAGGTCCTTGACAAATTTGAGGCTACAGGTGGCTCTTTCCATTTCATGGAATCCAGTACTGAGACCGTAAGGGCAGTATTTATCATCGACCCAAAGGCTAGGATCAGGGCAATGTTATATTACCCGTTCACCAACGGCAGGAACATGGAAGAGATCAAGCGCCTGCTAGTAGCGATGCAGGTTTCTGACAAACATAATGTACAAACTCCTGAGAACTGGCATCCCGGGGAAGATGTGATCCTTCCAAACCCTGTGTCATGGGATAAGGCAAAAGAAAGGCTCCTGAAGAGGAAAGATGGCACAGCATGCGGGGACTGGTTCCTGTGCCTGAAAGAAGATCCTGAGAAATAAACCTTGACTTTTTTACAGGTCCTCAACAGCCTGATATGGTCCTAAGAAGGAAATGCCTATAAGCAATGCATCTGTTTATACCTGAAGATCAAGATAGCAGGTGACCTCATGACAGAAAAGGAGAAAGAAGCAACCCTTCCTGCGAAGAAGGATTTTAGTGAATGGTATAATGAACTCTTACAGGTAGCTGAAATTATGGACGTGCGCTATCCTGTAAAAGGCCTGTACGTATGGTACCCATTTGGTTTTACGATCAGGAAAAACGTATACAATATCATCAGGGAACTATTGGACAGGGACCATATGGAAACAATGTTCCCGCTTCTTATCCCTGAACATGAGTTCATGAAAGAGGCTGAACATATAAAGGGCTTTGAGGATGAGGTGTACTGGGTCACCCATGGAGGTACTTCTCCTCTGGATGTGAAACTTGCCCTGCGGCCCACTAGCGAAACTGCGATCTATCCAATGTATAAATTGTGGGTGCGTTCCCATGCTGATCTGCCTTTGAAATTGTACCAGGTGGTCAACACCTTCAGGTATGAAACAAAACACACCCGTCCCCTTATAAGGCTAAGAGAGATCACTTCTTTCAAAGAGGCCCACACCGTACATGCCACCTGGGAGGAAGCTGCTGAACAGGTAGATGAGGCCATAAGGATCTATACAGAATTCTATAAGAGACTGGCGGTGCCTGTGCTTGCTTCTAAACGCCCGGACTGGGATAAATTTCCGGGAGCCGATTATACCATAGCAGTCGATGCATTGATGCCTGACGGCAAGACCTTACAGGTAGGTACAGCTCATCATCTTGGTGACAACTTTGCCAGAACCTTCGACATAAAGTATGAGAACCCGGCAGGAGAACAGGTATATGCACACCAGACATGTTATGGCGTTTCAGAGCGATCGATAGCTGCACTGATATCCATACACGGTGATGACAAGGGACTTGTATTACCCCCTGAAGTGGCTCCCATACAGGTGGTGATCATACCTATAGTGTTCAAGGATTCATCTGATGTGATCCATGCATGCGAGAAAGTACAGCAACTTTTGCAGGATGCAGGGATCCGTGTAAAAATAGATCTAAGTGACGATCGCCCTGGAGCTAAATATTATAGATGGGAGATGAAAGGTGTGCCCCTGAGACTTGAAATAGGCCCCCGTGATCTCAAGAATGGTGTTGCTGTGCTTGTGCGTAGGGATACTGGAGAAAAAAGACAGGCACCTCTGGAAAACATAAGCCATGAAACAGAAGAGACACTAAAGGTCATTCAGTCCGCCCTTTTTGAGAAAGCAGTCACAGATGTGCAGGCACGCATATTTGTTTGCTCTACCCTTGCAGATGTCAAAGAGAAATTACCTGAAGGTATCGCACTCCTTCCCTGGTGCGGTGATAAGACATGTGGCCTGCAGATAGAAGAGGAGATTGGCGCAGGCATTCTGGGCATACCCACCGACCAGGAAGAAGGACACAAAGGACATTGCCCCGTATGTGGCAAAGATGCAAGTGTAAAAGTTTATGTAGCAAGGAAATATTGATTCCTGCAACTTACTTTTTACTGAAAAAGAGGGTATATCATGGAAGGACCATCACCGGAAAATATGAAGATGCCTGAAAGACCATTGTTCCTGTGCGTGTTGGCAAATACTGAAACGGCCTACATAGAGGGCCTCTCAGCTGCCGGTAAGACAGCAAAACTTACTGACTATACACCGCCTGGAGATGCCGAGGTCCTTGAAACCGGCATGGTGGTGGACATACCAATTCTGCCCATGACACCGCCTTATGACACGCCTACGCCTGCGCTTATTACCCGGGTGGCCCTGGATATGACCGGCGTGCCACACATGCTCGTTAATGCAGGATTGAAGATCCTCCCCGCAAAAATAGTACCGCTGAGAGACATTGGAGGTTCACCTGGAAAAGATATACGTGAACCAATTGCTGTTCCTGATGCCCAGGGTATCTTTGAGCGTGGTTTCAGCCTGGGCAGGGAGCTAAGGGAAAAATATGACTTTGTCATGATAGGGGAGAGCATACCTGCGGGCACTACTACTGCCAATGCGGTCCTAACAGCCCTTGGCTATGATGGAAATGTCAGCAGCAGTGCGTCCACAAACCCTCTTGAGCTTAAGAAACAGGTTGTAAAGGATGCACTGAAGTCTTCCGGGATAAAACCGGGAGACCTGCGTAACGATCCCATGGAAGCGATCAGATGCGTGGGTGATCCTATGATGGCAGCAGTGGCGGGGATAGCCACAGGGCTTGAAGATATACCAGTGATCCTTGCAGGTGGCACTCAGATGGCAGCAGTGTTTGCCGTGATCAAACATCTTGGATATAGGGCTGATAACATTACCATTGTAACAACTTGCTATGTGATGAATGACACTTCCGCTCACTTTGCTGCGATCGCAGACAAGCTGAATGCAAAAGCATATGCCACAGATCCCGATTTTGGCCATTCGCGTCTGCAGGGACTGAAACAATACGAGGCAGGGTTCGTAAAAGAAGGAGTAGGTGCAGGTGGAGCCATATACCTTGCACAGATGCTTGGTATCCCTGCCGAAAAGCTGAGAGCTGAGATAGAAATGCTCTGTGAAAAACTCTCAGAGTATGGCGATATTGAGAGGGTAAAGTAGGATACAGAAATAAAAAAGGAGATTTATGTGGATCGGGTAGATCCACATTCCTTACAATAGTAAACAACATTTGAGCCGATCACCTGCTTTTTCATAGGTGTTCGGCAAAAATTGCATATTTTGACTTTCGTACTCAGATTGTTTTTCAGAGATCCACCCTTAAAGTGTTGGTCCTCAATGGAACATACGTTTTTGTTGCTGGCAAGTGCCACAATATTCTCTCCATAAATTGTGGTAGATAGGAAAGAGCAAGTGAATTTAGATAACCAATTCTGAAGACAGAGTTCTTTGCAGTTCTTTTAGAACATAAGATTTCTAATGCAACTTTTACTTTCTCTCTTCCTAACCCACTTATAGTACGAATTAATATTATTTAAAAGTATTTAGAAATACAGGCATACAATTTTTCATATTATTTTAAACAGTTGATCAAATAAACAGAGTATTGACGCCTGATAAGAGTATAGGAAATGCCCAGTAAATCCGAGAGCAATTACCGATAGATATATCAGTGATAAGATGTATTCAGGGGATAAACCTATCTGGGGTTGTGGCCTAGCCCGGCATGGCGACGGGCTCCAGCGGATAGATGATGAACAACGGGTCTACTGAGATATGTCCGACGGGACTTATCGGTGAGGAGCCGTTGGAGCACTGATATGTGCTCAGGATGCTGAGAAGCATTTGTTCGGAGAGACCCGTCGATCGTGAGTTCAAATCTCACCAACCCCATTTTTTATAAAAGTAGCAGTTTGACAGATACATGATATGTCGGGCAAAAGGTATTTACTACTTCCGAACTTTTAGGTAATACGATACTTATTTACTTATTGAAATATATATGTACTTTATGAGGGAATAAGTTGTTTGAAGGATGGACAATAGTATGTTTGGGAATAGCGTGTCAAAAGACATAGACGGTATTAAGGTCTTTAAAAAAATGACACACAAATATATATACTCCGAAGGGAACGTAATATTTGATAATAGCAAATCCAAAATAGCTATACAGTCTTCCCTGAATAACAGATTTACGAGAGGTTACCATGATAGGATCAGATCTTGACAGGGTATTAGTAGTTGATGATGAGCCGGCTATCGTAGATCTCATGGAACTTTATCTCAAGACAGATTATGAAATAATCAGAGCTTATAATGGAAAGGAGGCGCTTGAGAAAGCCAGATCCGAAAAGCCTTCGGTAATAATACTTGACGTAATGATGCCCGATATGAACGGATATGAGGTCTGCAAGGTCTTGAAGACATCGGTGGAAACACAATTCATACCTATAATAATGGTAACAGCGCTTTCAGGCAAGGATGAGAAGATCAAAGGCCTTGAGTCAGGTGCAGACGAATTCCTAAGTAAGCCCGTAAATAGGCTCGAACTTGTGACCCGTGTAAAATCCCTCACGCGAATAAAACATCTTCAGGACCGGATACTTGCTGAACGTAATTATGCATATCAGTGTATCGATGTGGCCGGAGTGCTAATGCTTGTAGTGGATCGCGAGCAAAAGATAAACCTTATTAACCGTACAGGAAATGAAGTCCTCGGTTATGATGAGTTTGAACTTATTGGCCAAAATATGTTCGATGTGCTGGCCTTACAGGAAGAAAGAGAGAAGGAAAAAGAAAAATTCAGAGATATCATAACGAAGAAGATCGAAACTCCACATTTATTTGAGAGAAAGATCCTTAAAAAGGACGGAGGGACAATAATTGTTAGCTGGAGCGAGTCCCCTATCTATGACAGTGATGGAAATATAGAGGCATTGATATGTTCCGGAAAGGACATCACTGAACTCAGGATGAAAGATGATCTGTTGCTGAATTTGAATGAAATGAGAGAAAAGTTTACTGGCGTGCTCAACCAGGGTCTGATGGGTCCGGTTACTGCGATACAGGATTATATGCAGGTACTTCTCGAACAGGAAACTGAAACAGAGAATATAGCATATATTGAGAAGATAATGCAAAATATATCTACTATGACCGAAACTCTGAAGAATGCCTCAGCTTATCTGGACCAGCGGCCAGAAAATTAAATATGACATAAGAATTGGAAGTATGATTTAAAAGGGCATTTGGCAAAAACATTTAAATCATATCATGTGCGTAGTAGTTTCGTTTCATTCGGGAGCTATCCCGTGGGAATGTGGCCCAAAATGGGTTGAACCGTGAAACTGAAAATGAAACAAGGTGAACATATTGTCAAAATCTTTTTATGGATATATAAGAGATGCCTGGAAGAACCCTGATGAAACTTATGTCAAGGATCTTAGATGGGAAAGGCTTCAGGAATGGAGAGAACAGGGTTCCATTGTAAAGATCAGAAGGCCTACCCGTATAGACCGTGCAAGGTCCCTTGGATACAAGGCTAAACAGGGGATAATAGTGGTGCGTGCAAAAGTAAGAAGAGGAAGCCGCAGAAATCAAAGATATGTCCGCGGAAGGCGCAGCCACAACATGGGTAAGAACAAGACCACTGCGGGCAAGAGTATCCAGAGAATTGCTGAAGAGCGTGCGTCCAGAAAATACCCGAACATGGAAGTCCTCAACTCCTACTGGGTAGGAGAGGATGGCAAAGCCAAGTGGTACGAAGTGATCCTTGTGGACCCCAGCCACCCCGTGATCAAGAGCGATAATAATCTTAATTGGATCTGCAACAGTAGCCAGAAGGGGCGTGCTTTCCGTGGAAAGACAAGTGCCGGTGTAAAGGGCAGAGGCATGGGTAAACGTGGTACGGGAACCGAGAAGAACCGGCCCAGTATCAGGTCTAACATGAACAGGGGCAAGTGATCCATCATATAAATTTGCGAGTGATAGCGCACTCGACGGAAGAAAGATCCAGGGTCATGGATGCCCTGGGTTTATTTTTAAAGAATTCTTTAAGGAATAAGGACCCTGATCCATTGTCAGAGGTAGTCGATACTACTGAAGCTGAAGGACACTATGGAAATCCAATAACGATTTTCAGTATACAGCTTACCCGTAAGCATGATACAATGGCCTTCTCAGAGTTCGTCCACAATAATATGACATTGGAAGATATTGAGATCCTTCGAAATGAAATGCCCGACAGGCTTGATGATGACCAGGTATTCCACCTGAGGTTCGATAAACAAGAAGCTTACATGGGCCGTGTGAAAATTGTTTCATCCTCTGATGCTATAACTGCTAAAGTGAAGATAGAAACATATCCAAAGAACAGGGAAATGGCAGGGAAGATAGTGGAGGAGTTGTTTGGTTGAAAGGTATTATGATCTTTGCATCCGTTACCTTCCTGAAGATGACCAGGCAATGGAAAGATTCCTCTCACTTGCAACACATTTTGGCTTTAATGGTGCAGGAATAGCACAAGTAACAAATAGCAGATTACTGGCACCATATACTGGCCCCCGTAATTCTTTTTTTGATCTTGTACATGGAGTGGAGATACATGAAGAGAATCCTTCTAAACTCCACTCCCAGATCAGCCACTACGCTAAAAAAGTCGATTTTGTGATGGTAGAGGGAGGAACGGACAAACTGAACCGTTCAGCAGTTGAAGCCGCAAATGTGAACATATTATCTTTGCCTTTTGGTATCAAGGACGGCGGCTTGGACCACGTGGTCGCAAGATCTGCTGCTGACAGAGGCATTGCCATTGAGTTTGATGTTGGGTCCCTGATAAGATACAGAGGCGGGAAAAGATTGCATGCGATCTCAGAACTTGAGCAGCGCCTGATGCTTGCAAGGAAGTTCGATGTGCACATGGTACTGACCAGTGGTGCACGGTCCATCTATGATATACGAGGACCAAGAGAGCTCATTGCATTGGCAAGTTTGTTCGGAATGACAAAGGAAGAAGCAATAAATGCCATGACCGCTATACCTGCTGCTATCCTTAGAACAAAAAGAAAGACTCATGGCTTTATTATGGATGGTGTGGAACTCATAGAGGAACAGGTCCCTTCTGAAAAACAGGAGGAATTCTGTTGAAAACACTTCCTTCCAGCTTAAGACAAAGAAAACGTTATCTTGCAATAGAGATAATTACGGAACGCGAAGTATCCAGAGAAGAACTTTTACGTGAGATTTTCTCTGCCATAGGGTCACTGTATGGTGATATAGGTGCCAGTGAATGTGGAGTGAGATTGCTTGATTTTGGAAACCAGAAAGGTATACTGCGCTGTTCCCACGGGATGGAAGAAAGATCCCGTGCAGCACTTGCCACAATAACCACTATTGGTGGACAGCGTGCAATAGTGCATGTACAGGGTATATCGGGAACTGTGAAGGGTGCAACACAAAAGTATATAAGTGTGCAGCAATATCAGAACCCGAGCACATTAATATATAAGTAATAACAATGTTCATAGAACAGAGCCGAAGAATAGATAGTTTGTTAATATAGGAGATGATTAGATATGCAAATGACGCCACAGATGGGTTATGATCGTGCCATCACAGTATTCAGTCCGGATGGAAGGCTCTTTCAGGTGGAATATGCTAGGGAAGCCGTGAAGAGAGGAACAACTGCCGCAGGCATCAAGGCAAAGGAAGGCGTTGTACTTCTTGTGGATAAAAGAATTACCAGCAGACTAATTGAAGCTGAATCCATAGAGAAGATCTTCCAGATAGACAGCCACATAGGTGTTGCTACTTCCGGGCTGGTGGCCGATGCCCGTTCACTGGTCGACAGAGCCAGAGTTGAAGCACAGATCAACAAAGTATCCTACGATGAGAACATAGGTGTTGAAGTGCTTGCAAAGAAGATCTGCGATCACAAACAGAACTACACTCAGTTTGGAGGGGTCAGGCCTTATGGTACCGCGCTCTTAATAGCAGGAGTGGATGACACCAGACCAAGACTATTTGAAAGTGACCCCAGTGGTGCCTTGCTGGAATATAAGGCCACAGCCATCGGTGCAGGCAGGAACACTTTCATGGAAGTTTTCGAAGCGGAGTACCGCGGGGATCTGAGCATTGATGAAGCAATTCTGCTTGGCATGACCGCCTTATACAAGTCCACCGAAGGAAAGATCGATGCTGCAACACTGGAAGTGGGAGTAGTTACACTACAGGACCGTACATTCCGCAAGCTTGCAGAAGAAGAAGTCCAGCAATATGTGTCGAAGGTCCTCGAAGAACAGAAGAAGGAAGTAAAAGAGGATGCCGGTTCCGTTTCCGACAATGGGGCTGCCGGTGAGTGAAAGACTCAAATGACATAAAGTTATATAAAAATACTTCGTGTATGAATGTGGGGGATATAAAATGGTATCTCTTGATGAATGCGTTATTGCAAGACTTAAGAAAGGCAAAAATCACTATGAGGTCTTTGTTGAGCCTGAGGGAGCACTGGCACTGAAAAAAGGGGATGAAGTAAATGTCGAAGAGATCATTGCAGTCGAATCCATTTTTTCTGATGCTGGACAGGGGGAACATGCATCTGAATCCGATCTTCAGAATATCTTTGGCACACTGGATGCCCTGATCATTGCAAAGGAGATCATTTTACATGGAGAACTTCAGTTAACCAAAGAGCAGAGAAAGCATATCCTTGACGAGAAGACAAAGCGTATAATCAGTACGATCGCACAGAATGCAATAAATCCGCAAACCAAAGCTCCTCACCCTCCTTCAAGAATAGAGAAGGCCATGGAAGAGGCAAAAGTCCATATTGACCCATTCAAACCCGTAGATGAACAAGTGATGATCGTGATGAAGGCTATCCGCCCGATCATACCTATACGCTTTGAAGAAGTACAAATAGCAGTCAAAGTACCAGCGGTATATGCTCCAAAATCATATGGGGAGATCGCCAGGTTTGGGACCTTGGTCAAGGAACAATGGCAGCAAGATGGTTCATGGGTAGGTGTTGTTAAAATGCCGGCTGGAATGCAGAACGATTTTTATGGTCTTGTGAACCACCTTACAAAGGGTGATGCTGAAACTAAACTTTTATAAGAGGCTAGATAATGGATAGAGAAATTGTAGTTCCGGGTCAACTTCTTTCTGATAATACGAATGATTCGGGCTCCGGAACCTATGTAAAGGAGGGAAAAGTTTATTCCCTCCTTTATGGAGTAGCTAACATAAAGAATAAGATATCTGTTATTCCATTTTCTGGGAAGTACATTCCTTCCAGAAAGGATTTTGTCATAGGTACTGTTTTTGAGACAACCTCTTCAAACTGGATCTTTGATATTGGCTCTCCTTATGATGGCCTGTTGCATGTATCAGAGTACCCCCGGCGGGTGGAATCATCCATGATGAGGGAGATATTTAACATAGGAGATTGTGCTATCCTCAGAATAAAAGATGTTGATGCCTCCATGAAGATAGAACTCACCCTCCGAGAGAAGGGATTAAGAAAGATCAAAGGGGGCAGACTGCTTGAAGTGCCTTCCACAAAAGTTCCCCGCGTCATAGGGCATAACGGTTCCATGGTCTCCATGTTAAAGAAGGAAACAGACTGCGAGATATTCGTGGGGCAGAACGGAAGGATATGGATAAATGGTAAAGACGAGAATATGGATAAGCTTTCAGAAGCTATTGATATGATCATCCGTGAATCCCATACTTCCGGCCTGACAGACAAGATCAGCCGGTTCCTTCAGGTAGAAGAGGAAACCGAAGATACAACTGTGTATGAAGAAACTGGAGACACTGATATCGGGCAGGAAGAAGATGTGGAAGATATAAATTCTGCAGATGAGGAATACAGTGAAGACCAGGAGAAAGTTGACGAAACCAGCAGAAAGGTAGATCAGCTACTGGATACAGAGGAAAACTGAAAGTTTACTGTATGTTCTGCACATGATCAGAAAAGAGATTTAGTATATATTGGAGAATGTATTATGGCTAATAAACCTGAGAAGTTCATTGATGAGAATGGCCTGCGCCTGGATGGACGGGCAGTTGATGAGATCAGGCCCATGACCATCGAGATAGGTGTCTTATCAAGGGCTGACGGTTCATGTTATTTAGAGTGGGGTAAGAACAAGATACTGGCAGCAGTATATGGTCCTAGGGAGCTGCATCCCCGCAGGATGCA
Organism: uncultured Methanomethylovorans sp.; assembly: GCA_937968035.1. GTDB lineage: Archaea > Halobacteriota > Methanosarcinia > Methanosarcinales > Methanosarcinaceae > Methanomethylovorans. The sequence continues at coordinate 7,581 of CALBTS010000627.1, read as the reverse complement.
GAAACCTGATGAGGCCATAGTGAGATACAGGTATAATATGGCAGCTTTTTCAGTTGAGGACAGGGCAAGACCCGGACCAAGCCGAAGAAGCATTGAGATCTCAAAAGTTAGCAGGGATGCTTTTGCCCCTATCATAATGACAAAATATTATCCCAGTGCAGTAATAGATGTTTTTGCAGAGGTATTGCAGGCTGATGCAGGCACCAGGACAGCAGCAATTAACGCTGCATCCATCGCTCTTGCTGACGCCGGTATTCCGATGAAGGGGCTCATATCGGCATGTGCTGTAGGTAAAGTTGATGGACAGCTGGTGCTGGATTTGAACAAGGATGAGGACAATTATGGGAACGCAGACCTTCCCATTGCCATGACCCAGGACGGAGAGATATCCCTTCTGCAGATGGATGGAGATCTTACAAAGGAAGAATTCAAAAAAGCACTGGAAATGGCAACAGAAGGCTGCAGACAGATCCTCGAGATCCAAAAGGAAGCCTTGAAAAAGAAGTTCGCATCTCATGAAGAGGTCGTAGAAAGCCTTGTAGAAGTTGCTGAAGAAAAAGCCGAGGATATCCAGAACGAGATCGAACTGATAGAAGAGGATTTTGAAACATCTGAGTTTGACGATGAAGAAGGCATCGAAGTAATCGTAGTTAAAACAGATGTATCTGAGCCTGCTGATGAAACTTCAGGAGAGGGTTTCACAGAACTTACTGAAGATGAAGAGTCAAAAACAGATGAACCTGAGGATCCTGAAGCAGAGAAGGTAGGTGAAAGATATGAGCAGTGAAGTAATGGCCTCACTTAAGAAGGATTACATCTACAACCTGATGCTCAAAGGGAAAAGGGATGATGGACGCTCATTCGACGAGTATCGAAAAATTACTGTGCAGACAAATGTCATTGATAAGGCAGAAGGTTCTGCAAAAGTGTGTATAGGAGAGACCCAGGTACTGGTAGGGGTCAAACTGCAGGTAGGAGCCCCATTTTCTGATTCACCTGACGAAGGTGTGATCATCACAAATCTGGAGATGAACCCGCTTGCTTCACCGGACTTCGAAGCAGGACCCCCAAAAGAAGGTGCGATCGAGATGGCAAGGGTCACCGACAGGGGGATCCGGGAATCAGGCGCAATTGATTTAAATAAGTTATGTATTACGGAAGGAGAAGAAGTCTGGATCGTATTCATAGATGTGCATGTACTGAATGACGATGGCAATCTTCAGGATGCATCATGTCTTGGTGCGATCGCTGCCCTCATGACCTCAAAGGTCCCTGCTGAAAGAGAAGGCAAGGGAGAGGACATGATGATGCCGATCAGAGATATGCCTATAGGTGTTACACTGGTGGACATTGGCGGGGAATTGATGGTAGATCCGGGACTTGCAGAGGAAACTGTAGCAGATTCAAAATTGACCATATCATCCAACCAGAACGGTGCGATCTCTGCGATGCAGAAAACAGGAGAAGGCATGCTGACACAGGAACAATTGTTGAAAGCAGTGGACATGGCATGTGCTAAAGCTGAAGAGATCAGAGAAAAATACCTGCTGAACATCTGAGGGCAAATGGTCATTTATATAAAAAGTTAATTTCAGTATACTGAAGATCAAGGAGAATGCTCATGGCAAAGAAATATTCAAGGAAAGGACGTGTGACCAGATCTGCAGGGAGATTTGGTGTGAGATATGGTAGGAAAGATCGCAAACTGGTTGCTGATCTTGAAGAAAAGATGCATATGCCCCACACCTGTGCAAAATGTGCGCGTCCGACCGTAAGGAGAATAGGAACAGGCATCTGGCAGTGTAAAAAATGTGGCTATACTTTTGCCGGCGGCACATTCCTGCCTCAGACACCTGTAGGCCTTACAGTTGCCCGTTCTGTAAAGAAGGCGACAGAGATCCTGGAGTGAGTGATAACAACTATGGGATACAAGTGCACACGCTGCAAAAAAGTGGTAGAGATAAATTATAGGGCTCTCGGTATACGCTGCGACTATTGCGGACATCGCATACTTGTCAAAGAAAGGCCTACCTCTATCAAAAGAATAAAGGCCGAGTAGAAGTATGTTAATTACTTCTTCTCGTAAACCTTCAATAAATACCAGGGCTCTTTGCAAAGACCTTGCTTCTTTTTTTCATTGTGAGAGTATCAACCGTGGCAAGATGGGAATGAAAGAAGTGCTTTCCCTGATAGAAGATACTCCTGGGCCATTATTGATAGTCGGAGAATACCACGGAAATCCCGGAAGCTTGATATTCTATACGCCGGATGGCAGGGAACTTCTTTCTATTCGGATAAGTGTAACTGCTGTAAAGAAGCTTCAGAAAAAGGTATCTCCTAAAATACCACCTGTAGCAACCGGGCATGCCGATATTGCACCTATTCTGGCGAAGATACTTGCAATAGGATTAGTTGATGAGCCTTCTTCTCCCTTGGTGCTGGAAATATCAGATGATCAACTCGATTTTTTGTATGAAGGCCAGGAACTTTTCAGGTTGAACATTAGAAGTATCCGGTAGGTGATCCATTGGAAGCAACTGCAGAATCGGTCTTTGAAACTGACAGAGCACTTCTCATTTATAGGTCCCTGATACCCGAGATAGGAACAACGGTCACTGAGCGATCAGAAATATCTCTGCAAGTGCTGGAAGATAGACTTATATTGAAAGTGATCGCATCAGACCTGGTCTCTCTGCGTTCCACAATGAACACCTGGTTACGTCTGATACAGGTAGCATATGAAGTACTTGGGCATACCAGCATGGAACTGCAGTCCAATTAGAGAAACATTAAAATCATTTAAGGTTAATTCAGATTCAGGTGAAACCACATGAGTACGCAAATACCCCCTCAAGTACAGAACCAGATCGCTCAGTTGCAGCAGGTTCAACAGCAAGCGCAATCACTTGCCATTCAGAAATCCCAGATGGAAACGCTGCAGAAAGAATCTGAACTTGCTCTTGAGGAACTTGAAAAACTTCCAGATGATGCGGTAATATACAGGGCGGTAGGTGACCTCCAGATAAAATCTGAAAAGCAGGAAACTATTTCCAAGCTTAAAGAGAAAATAGAAACATTATCTTTAAGGGTCCAATCTATCTCAAGACAGGAAGAACGCATTTCAAAACGCTTTACTCAACTGCAGGAACAAATACAGCAGTCAATGGGCCAGCAGGCACAATAAGTGCTCTGTCCTTTCCCCTCCCTCTCTCTCTGCTTTAATGCTCATATTACTTTATTAAGTGATGAGTAGAGGTTTCGATGCAGGTTGATGAAATAGAGTTCTATAACCGCCTTCTGGACTTCAATAAGATATTATATCTATGTCACCGGAACGCCGATCCGGATGCAGTTAGCAGCGCCTTTGCACTTGCCGAAGCACTTGGTGGAACAGTCGGGCTTGTAGATGGCTGTAATAAGATGGCTGCACTACTTATCGATAAGCTGGGAATAGATGTTATTGATAAACCTGATCCCTCTGAATACGATATCACTCTGGTTGTAGATACTTCCACCAGTTCCCAGCTCAATGATATCAAGCTTGGGAAGTATTGCGTGATAGATCATCATTCCACAACCGCCCTTACAGAGAATGCTGAATTCTACCTGCACCGTAACGCTACATCCACAGCTGAGATAGTGTTTGATATACTCAAATGTATGGATGCACCGATCATGCGGCGCACGGCACTTGGTCTGCTTACGGGTATAGTAACAGACACCGGGCATTTTAAGCATGCAACAGCCGAAACTTTCCGTAACGTTGCGGAAATAGTCATTACCAGTGGAGTGGAATACGCAGATGTGCTGGAAATGATGGCTGCAACCCCCCAGGATATATCCATGAGGATAGCAATGCTTAAGTGTGCCTCCAGAGCCACAATAGAGAGAATAGATGATTGGCTGGTGGTTTGTTCACATGTTAACTCCTTTGGTGGTGCAGCATCCTCTATGTTCCTGAACATCGGTGCAGATGTAGCTTTCATTGGTACTGAAAGGGATGACACGATCCGGGTGAGCGGCCGTGCCAAAAGAGAAGCTGTTAATGCCGGGGTTAATCTGGGAAAGATCATGGAAGAGATAAGTTTCAGGTATGAAGGCACAGGCGGGGGGCATGCAGGAGCAGCCGGAATAGATGTAGTGGCAGATATGAACGAAGTACTGAACGAATGTAAGGAGCGTGTCAGAATGATACTGGAAAATAAACCCAATCCATCAATCTGCGAATCCTTCTGATATCCATATTCCATGAACAGAGGCGAATATATGATAGAATACTGGAATCCTCTTATCGAAAGAATGCCCCTTGAGGAGCTAAACAAATTACAGGAAGAGAAACTGAAAAGTATAGTGAGATACGTTTACGAGCATTCTGACTTTTACAGAAAGAGGTTCGACGAAGCAGGAATAAGACCCGAAGACATCAAAACCCTTGCAGATGTCACTAAATTGCCATTTACATATAAAAAAGACCTGAGGGACACTTATCCCACCGGGATGTTCTGCGTGCCCAATGAACAGCTTGCCCGTTTCCACGTATCTTCAGGTACAACAGGAAAACCCACTGTTGTCGGATATACAAAGAATGACATTCACGAGTGGGCAACATCACTTGCAAGAGCCATGACTTCAATAGGTGTCGGAAGGGGAGATATTATTCAGGTAAGCTATGGTTACGGCCTGTTCACCGGAGGGCTGGGCCTGCATTATGGTGCTGAAGAAGTGGGCTCTACGGTATTACCCACAAGTTCCGGTAACACAGAAAAGCAGATAGAGCTTATGAAAGACCTGGGTACTACGACTATGGCATGTACGCCATCCTATTTCCTCTTCATGACAGAAGTGGCAAAGAGCATGGGAATAAGCCTGAAGGATGACACTAAACTTAAGATCGGTATATTCGGAGCCGAACCGTGGTCGCAACAAATGCGTGCAAGGATCGAAGAGATCACAGGTATCAAAGCTTATGACGTATTTGGGACGTCAGAACTAAGTGGCCCTCTTTTCACCGAGTGTACCTATCAGGATGGTATCCACATCTGGGCAGACCAGTTCCTGATAGAAGTAGTTGACCCTAAGACAGGGGGATCTTTACCTGACGGGGAAAGGGGAGAGCTCGTGATCACCACACTTGCCAAGGAAGCCTTGCCGCTTATAAGATATCGCATCGGTGACAATACGGTGCTCAACAAGGAACCATGCAGATGTGGAAGGACACATCCTCGTATCATGCGGATACTTGGCCGTGTGGACGATATGCTTATCATAAGAGGTATCAATGTTTTCCCAGGACAGATAGAGTCCGTGCTCATGAACATTCCAGAAGTAGGAGAACACTTCCAGATCATCGTTGACAGAGTTAACGAGCTTGATGTGATGACCGTGCAGATAGAAATGACCGACGCTGCCTTTAGCGACAAGGTGAACGATATAATAAAGCTTGAAGGGAAAGTGGCTTCGGCTTTGCATAAAGTATTGAACCTTGCCGTGAAGGTCGAACTTGTGGATCATGGAAGTCTCCCGAGGTCTATGGGAAAATCCAAGAAGGTCATCGACAACAGGAAATTATAACAACTGATACCGCATTAAATAATTGAACAGATGGTGGTCCTATGGAAAACAAGATAATAAAACAGATATCACTGTTTTCAGAGAATAAGCCTGGAAGGCTTGCAAACATCGCAGATAAGTTCAGGGATGCAGGAGTGAACATCCGGGCTTTCACCATAGCTGAAGCTGGTGACTTTGGGATCATAAGGATGGTTGTGGACGATCCCGACCTTGCACATGAGGTATTGCATGATAGTGGTTTCACGGTCTCGGAAACTAATGTGCTTGGAGTAGAGATGGAAGATGTTCCCGGCGGGCTTGCTAAGATAGCTGATGTGCTGGGCAAGGAGAACATCAATATAGATTATGCCTATGCTTTTGTCACAAAGACAGAAAAAGCACTGCTCATCCTGAGGGTCAGCGATATAAAAGCTGCAGTTAATGCTCTGGAAAGAAATAGCATTAAGTTGATAGATATGCGGGATATAGAAGGTATTTGACCTCTATCCTATTTCTTTTTTAGACTTCCTGATCTCGCTATTTGGAAGACAAACCACTACGAATTTATAGGACGTATTAGAATTCCCATGAGATGAAAGAGGACATCAGGCAGTGTTCTACGGTCGCACAACCCCACAATAAGATCGGGGGCTCCCATACGACAATAATTGGGGGCAGGCACGGAAAAAAACTTGTGCGGCTCATCAGCCTTCATACAGAAGTTAAGAAGATAGTTCCTTCAGTGATCACTGTGAGAGGAAAGAACAATCCTGGTGGTCTTATCATTGGCAAAGTACTGCGACCGGATGACAGAGGCAACCTGAGGCTTCTGATCTCACACGGTACTTCTTCCCAGGAACTGAGGATAATCACGACTGTGGGAGATGTGCAAAGTGGAGAGCGCATAATGAATGAACTGAACCAGATGATAGAGGAACATTCAAATTGATTGGAGTAAGGGTAAAATGATCTATGTCGGAGTGGACCATGGCACGACAGCAATGAGATTCACTGCGTTGTTCGAAGGAACACACGAACCTGTGAATCTGGAAATACTACGCACGGATGCAGCGGCCATGTCAGGGGAACAGATCATAAGTGCCCTTGAAAAAAGTTTCGGGATTGGCAGAGAAGATATAGGGCTTATAGCAGTCACCTATTCTATGGGTGATGGTATCACTGCTATAGAAGATATCCACACTGTGCAACACAGAGGTGTCCAGAGCATAGAAGGCGCCGGTCAGAAAACAGGAGGTGGGTCAAAGGTATTTGATGCCATACTTAATTCCGGCATACCTGCAGTAGTGATACCAGGGATCCACGAAGGTAGTAACACTGATCCCAGAATGAATATATTTTCTCATTCCACCAGTCCAGAAAAGATAGGTATTGCATACCACGCCTTTTGTAAGGGATCTCAGGATTTTGTGCTATCAGACATCAGTTCGAACACTGTGACCCTGGGGGTAGCACAGGGAAGGATAATAGGAGCCATAGATGCCTGCATATTTGCACCCGGCCTGCGCCATGGACCGTTGGATGTGAGAGCGATCCGCGAAGTTGATAAAGGACAGAAAAGTGCTAATGAGGCATTCACAAATACCGGTGTGCTCAAAAGAGCGGGTTATTCTGGCAGGCAAGAGTTAATTGATGCTGCAGACAGGAAAGAACCAAAGGCTTTACTGGCGCTTGATACACTGGCGCTCTTTGCTGCCATGGAAATAGCCAGCATGCAGGTGCTATTGAAGGATTACGGTGTACATGGCATTGTCTTTATAGAAGGTTCAGTAGCTGAGATACCATATGTCGTTGAAAAGATAGAACAGCACCTTGGAGTACAGAGTCATGTACTTGACAGATGGAGTGCTGCTATCGGTTGTGCTGAAATTGCCAGGGACATTGCCATGGGTGCAAGGGAAATACTTGGCCTTGAAGTGAAGTACGGATTGTGAAAGGCTGTGGCATTCCTTACGGATGCGGAGGAAAAAGGATGCTGTAACTCAAAAAGGTTCCTGATGTATCGCCTCTGTG
>CALBTS010000626.1 GCA_937968035.1 uncultured Methanomethylovorans sp. | reverse complement strand
CGTTGGCAAAAACCGTGACACCAAGGGGAGTGCCCCGCGGGAGCGGGGCCGGCCGACTGGTTTTTGCCCGGCGGCTTTAGCCGCTAAGCCGGGCCGATAAAGCACCAACTGGTTTTGGTGTGCCAGTCTGGCGGACCGGCGCGCAAAAACCAGTCGAAGCCAATGACATATACCGACCTGTTACCAACCGTTATGTTAAAATGTTAGCCCTATCCTAATATTTAGTGGTATGCTGATTGTCCAATACTGCCCCTCTTTGTTTGTTATGTAGTAAACATTAGGATGCCTTGGAGTTTCCATTTCATCATCAGGTTTTAACCTATCATAATGAACAACATCTTTATATCTTACTCCTAAACCGGCGAATACATCAATTGAGAATCTCTTGATGATATGTTGATATCCTATTTTAAGATGGAAACTAAATGTATGCTTGTCAATACGAATTGTATCATCATAGTTTGTGTCATTGTATGTTGTATCAGAATAGATATCTGCTACTCCAAAACGTCCAATAGCTTGATAATTGTTTTTTAAGTAATTGAATTCAAAGCTTATGTATTGACCTAAAGGTGCTGACTTTTTCATGTAGTACTTTTCTTCTACAGCTAATCGAAATCCTTTATTCTGTGGCTTAAAATCATAACTTAAATCCCAGATACTTGCCGGGAACAAGTAGGTTGCAGTTAACTGGGTAGAAAAACTATTGCTTAACCTTTTCTCGTAACTTATCTCAAACCCTGAATTAATCTCACAAACAGCCCTAAGCGGGATTACTTTTAAAATATTTGTATACTTGGAATAAACTGAATCTAGAGGTCTATAAGTCAGATAATTATTACTATTGTCATTCAGAGCAATATATACTGTTTTTGGATAACTATATCTTTTAGGATTATTTTTATCTATTAAAAATCCTGTCCATGCTGTTGAAGGATAAAGATTTAACCAATATGCAAAGGAATTTTTTGCATTGATCTTTACGGTTTTGTTGTTGTGGTCTGAGAATGCTGAAATTCCTATAGAATCTTTACTTCTTTCGACTTTAACTAAATGGAGATTACTTGTTTCTGGAAATGTACAATTGTCAATGGTTATTAATGAAGGTTCGTTGGTTACAATTTTTATTGAATCTGTTTTGGAGTTCAATAATGTTGCACAAGAGCTAAAAATCAAACTCATAACTGTCAGGAGAATCGTTGTCTTCATAATGGTTGGTAACGTTCGGCGGTATGTGGCGTTGGCGCAGAGTCGCGGTGGCGCGTGTT
>CALBTS010000625.1 GCA_937968035.1 uncultured Methanomethylovorans sp. | reverse complement strand
TCACCTATTAGCCCTAACACCTCCCCACTGTATAAAGATAGGTCTACATTCTTTAATATAAAATGATCCTTTTTGTATCCAAAACTCAGATTTTCACCCTTAAGATGCATTGTTGCACCTCACAGATCCTTCATTTATCTTTTTCAATTGAGGAGTGCCTTTTGAACAAAGTTCATTTCTTCTGTAACACCTTTCATAGAAGAAACACCCGTCAATTACCTCATCCTGCATTGGTTGATGGCCTTTTATTGCCTGGAATTTGTTTTGGGGGAGGGCATTCCAGAGAGCCCTTGTATATGGGTGCCTTAAATTCTCCCCGTCATTTTTAAAGTCTTCAATATTAGCTTCCTCTAGGATCGTACCGGCATAGAATATCGCGATTTTATCCGATATCTTTAATGCCGCTTCTATATCATGAGTAATAAGTATCACTGCACATCCTTTATTTGCCATGTCTCTGAAGTGACTCATTGTTTCATTCAGATTTTTTTCATCCAGTCCTGGTGTCGGCTCGTCTGCAATTATGAGCTTTGACGAATTCATTAAGGCAGTAGAGACCAAGACTCTTCTGGCCATGCCTCCTGATAATTCATGGGGGAACATTCTGTCAACATCTGGTTCTAAATCGTATTTCCGGAAAATCTTCCTCTGAAGCTTCTTCATTGACTCTTCATCTTTCTTTTCAACACTTCCGATCGCCTGGTCGGAGACCCTCATCAAAGGGTCAAGATAAGTTACAGATTGAGGAATAAGAGCTATTTCTTTACCCCTTAATTCCTTTTTTCTCTCATGGGTCAGTTCCTGGCCTTTATATTCCATTTTGCCCAAAAGTTTTGCGTTTGATGGCAAAATCCCTAATATAGCATGTGCCAGAAGACTTTTACCAGACCCGCTTGAGCCTACAACAGCTAAGATCTCTCCACTGTATGCTTCCAAACTCAAATTGGAGATCACTTTTAGTTCAGTCTGCCTAAGTCCAGAGACATATTGAGAGAAAGAAAGTGAAATATCTTTGATCTTTAATAGAGCTTCACACTTCTCCTTTTTTTCAATATTTATTTCAGCATTATTTATCATACTTTATCCCTTTCAATTTAATATCTGTACCCTCTGATAATTAGGAAATAATCTCTACAAATGTGTCTCATAAGTTAATCTATTCTTGAGCCTTTTTCGGATTCATCAGCTTGTCCAGATTTTCTCCGATCATATCAAATGAAAGAACTACAATTAATAGTGATAATCCCGGGAAGAATGCAAGCCACCAGTGTCCTGCAGATAAGTACCTCATAGACTCTGATAAAATTATACCGATCGCTGGCTCGTGGGGTGAAAGTCCAAATCCCAGGAAAGTGACCGATGCTTCATGTAAGATAGCATGTGGAAACATTAGGATCGTGCCTAATATGAACTGAGGGATCAAATGAGGAAGAAAATGCTTCACAGCTATCCACCACTTAGATTTGCCCAAATTTCTTGAGATCTGGATATATTCCTGGGTTTTTAACTGTTTGATCTCTGCTCTTACAACTCTTGTCAGGCTTGTCCAGTGACTAAATGCAACTCCTATAATAACACCTGTTGCCCCTCCACCTAATCCTATAGAAATAAGGATTATTAAAAGAAGATGCGGTATTGAAAGGAACAGGTCTACCAGCCAGGATACAAAGGAATCCTCTATTTTTCCCAGGCTTGAAAGTAAGCCTAATATCACACTCAATAGAGTACTGATCGTGGATGCAATAGCTCCGATCAATATACTTAAACCCAGCCCTACAAGAGTTCTTTTCAACATGTCTCTTCCCATCCAGTCGGTCCCAAACGGATGATCAAGAGAAGGAGCAAGGTTCTTGGACCCGAAGTCAGTAGATAATGAATCACCTTCTATAAAGATACTGCATGTTACGATCGTAAGCAATAACAGTGACATGAAGCTTATTAATAGAAGTGTCTTCTGCCTTAGATTCAGTCCTCTGAACAATCCTTTGTTGACCGTTACAGCAGTACTCATGTTGTTGTCTCCTGCTGTTTTATCCTGGGGTCAATGAACTCATATATAATATCAGCGATCAGGTTCCCCAAAAAGACGAACAAAGTGCTGATAATAACAATTCCTAACAGCAGAGGCACATCAGATCTTAAGCCTGCTGCTACTGTAGCCTGTCCAATTCCAGGATAAGAGAAAACCTGCTCTACCAGAACTGCTCCTCCAAACAGTTCGCTGAATCCTAAAAACTGCAGTGTGATAGCAGGAAGTGCCACATTCCTGACCCCATGCCTTAGTACCAGATCTAATCCTTTTTCTCCTCTTGCTTTTGCAAATAACACATAATCACTTGACAGGACTTCGATCAATTTTTCACGGGTGAACATCGCAATTTGAGCAACACCTAGCACACTCAAAGTTAGCGTAGGGAGGATCAAATGTTGCACGCGATCAAACAAGGTCACATCTGCACTTGTAAGACCTATAGGTACACTTAAACCTACAGGGAACCAGCCCAAATGCACTGAAAATACAAGTAACAGAATCAATGCCAGCCAGAATGTTGGAGTGGCAATTAGCACATAACAGTAAGTTTTTATTGCTCTATCTATCCAGGTTCCACTTTTCATTCCTGCTATTATCCCTAAAATGAAACCCACGATCCCTGACAATAACCAGGAAGAAGCCATTAAAAGTAGAGATGCTGTGAACCGTTCTTTAATTACATACGCAACAGGCATTCTATAGATCAATGATATCCCAAGGTCCCCTTTGAGAATATTTCCTGCCCAATTTAAGAATTTTTCATGCGAAGGAGTATTAACTCCCCAATATTCCTCCAATATTGCCCTTTGTTCCGGTTGAATGCTCATTTCCCCTACATAAGCTCTGACAGGGTCTATTGGAGACTGTTCAACAAGCCAGAAGCTGGCAATGCAAACAACTACTAAAAGGATGAGTAACCTAAGGGTCTTTTTTCCAATAAAGATACCGAATTTTTTGTGGTTCATTTTTCTTACCCTTCCATTACATTTCAGACCATACTTCCTAAAAATGTCTGTTAGATATATTTTCTAAAAAAGAGGGCAACTGAGGACTTGTAGCCCTCAGCTCCATAAACCTTTTTAGAGGTCTATTTTAAGAACAGACATGCTTGCTACCTGACTTCACGTGCGCTTCCATTCAAGGATATTTCCAAAGATATCAGCACCGTGAGGCTGGATCTTTGGAGTTCCCATGTCTATACCCTCATCTACAATGTACACATAATTGAGCGTTGCCATCCACATCCATGTAGCATCGCCTTTTGGAGAAAATCCTGTTTCTCCATCCCAGGCAGCCAGCTGCCAGTTCTCATTGGCAGTGTCCTGATCAGAACTGGTGATGGCTTTTCTCAAATAGGCATCCACAACAGAGTTGTTGTACATAATTATGTTATTGTAGCTTGAAGGGTTGTAGCTCTTACTGTAGTATTTTAGGTACAGGTCGGTGGGGTCAAGTGAGCCGTATCCAAATAAGATGGGTGTTGAATGGGCCAGGGTATCGATCTTATCCCAGCTTGTGCCCTCTATTTTTACGTTTATACCGATCTTTTTTGCTTCTTCTGCTATAGAAACGGCCAATGCCTGTCTTTCCAGTGCAGTTGCCGAGTATAACAAAGTAAATTCAGCTTTTTGTCCGTTTTTCTCAACGATACCATCGCCGTCAGTATCTGTCCATCCGGCATCACTTAGGATCTTCTTTGCCTCATCGATATTTCCATCTTCAAAAATAGCTTCCTTGTTTCCCCACGGTAATTTATCTACACCAGTGAATTCCTCTTGGCCCTGTCCGTTCAATGCTCCATCGACCAAAGCCTGCCTGTCTATTCCTATGTTCAATGCTTTTCTTATTGCAACATCAGAGGTTACGTTGTTTCCAATCGTACATCCATTCTGAGTTTTTTTACCTGTATTGGGCTGCATTGGGAAACTTATTCCGCGAGCATCGATGGAATCCAGGGATACTACCTTCATACCGTTCACCTTTTGATTGACATAAGAAGATGGAATTTCAGCCAGATCGATCTTTCCTGCCTTAGCAGCTGCAAAAGCAGTATCTGCTTCCATGTATACTATGGTGAGCTTTTTGAAGTATGGCTGTTGACCATAATAATCCGGATTTGCTTCGAGAATTACTTGCTGTCCTTTGTCCCACTGTACAAATTTGTACGGGCCAGATCCTATGGGATCCTGACCGTAATTTTCACTATAGGCATGTTCTGGGACTATTCCGATCACTGAGAGTTTGTGAATGAATGTAGCTTGGTTATCATTTAGTTTAAATTCAACTGTCCTATCGTCAATGGCTGTAGCTTTTTCCAGCATGGAAAGGTCCACTTCACCAGCTGCATCTGCTGCTGTGTTAAACGTGAACGCTACATCCTTGGCTGTTAGTGGCACCCCATCGTGAAATTTAACGTCGTTCCTTATTTTGACAGTCCACGTTGATCCGTCCTCACTAACTGTGTAATCTGTAGCAAGATCGTTGATCAAATTTGCATTACTATCTTTTTTAAAGAGAGTACTCTGTATCAAAGGTTCGTGGTTGTAACCCCACCCGGTGATAGGGTTAAAGCCCGTAGCAGGCTCTCCACCATGAGTTCCTACCGCTGCAATCAGTTCAGCTATACCTGTTTCTCCTGTACTTGCTTCCCCTGTACTGTTGTCAGTGCATCCGGAGATCGCAACTACACCAATTATTAGTATCCCCATCAATAAAAAACTCAATGATCTTTTCATCATATCGCTCCTATATTAATTTCCACCTTCTGCTTGTTTTCGTAATACACTCTATAAGTAGTGTAGAATAACTACAACTTACTAGTATTGTGTTACAAAAAATTATAAATTTAGTATTTACATGCTTTAAATAAGTAAATGCTTTACATTAATTGCATTATTTAATACTTTTGGTTTAATTAGTATTACCAGACCAGGCCATCCAGTTACCTCAAAAATGTTCATATTCTAGTAAGACAACGTTTTGTGAAAAGAAGCTCCCGAAGGAAAAAAGTATCTTCTTATATGTCACTTATTAAGAAATATCAGACATAGGAAAGACTAGAAAATATAATAAAGAATTTCGAAAAACCCGTTATTCTGAAATTGTCTTGTATAACGATATAAATAATCGATCAAAAAAGAGGATTATTGAAATCCTCAATAAATTATATGTTTATCATGTTAACAAGTACCATCATCATTTAAAGAAAGATGTACACCTCAATTAAAGGATTTCTGGAGAACAAAATAATTTCTTCTTCCATCATTGTTTCACACATTCGGTGATCCATTTTGCATATTTTTTTTCTCCATCAATGGGCCACCATACAAGTGCAGGAAGTTCATAACTATGCATAGAGTTGATAGTCTTTTTTACTTTTTCCAGCATTTCGGAAGTTGTCTTGATGGAGAGCTCGACCTCTCCTTCTTCTTCAACATTCCCTTTCCATTTATAGACAGAAGTTATAGGATGCATGTTGACACATGCAGCAAACCCTTTTTCAACGAGGGCATTAGCGATACTTTTAGCTTCCTCCATGTTCGCTGTGGTAGTATGTACGACAATTATCACCTTATACACATCTCCAGGTATTAGTTTAATCCAAGAGGATCGACCAATTCAGAGACCCCTGTGCCTTCCTTTGCATTCATTTCAATTATAATAGCCTTTGAATTCAGATCTTTGAACATAGTCTTTAATCGCGAAGTACGCTCGTTATCTGCCATATCCACTTTGTTCAGACAGATGATATCCGTTTCTTCGACCTGGATCCTTGCATATCTCAACAACATTGGGATCTCCAGGGGGAACTCTTTAGCATCGACCATAGTGATCATAGGAGCTATTTGCATGCTTTCCATCATCATTCGCTGCAGATCGGCCTTTATCCTGACAGGCAGCACGGTTTCCTCTGCTTCGATGAACACCAGGTCCGGCCTGAACTCTTCTTGCAAAGCCTGTATGTTGTTGATGATGTCCGCATCAAGGGAACATGGAATACACACACTTTCGATGTCTTTCTTTTTAATTCCCATTTCATGCAGGGTGCCTTCATCATAATCCACATCACCTGTTTCCTGTACAATGACACCAATCCTTTGTCCGGCATCGCTGAATCTCTTTGACAGCTTTAAGATCATTGTTGTCTTGCCGCTGCCAGCAAGTCCTCCAACAATTATCACTTTCACAATTCAACCCCCTATATAGAAGATACGTTTCCTATCTGTCCTCAGGTTATTAATTTCTTGCTGTGAACTTAATGTCGGTTTGCTCTGGGGGATTATTTTTAAAACTATGATGGACATATTGCTTTATGGATGACACTGGCTTCTGAAAATCCCCGGAAAGATGGGAAGGAGCTTTTTCCACTGTATACTGTTACATTCATCGGGACCCTGGGGTTTGGGATCATCCTGACTTTTCTTGTATTCCTGGTTACAGATTACGGGGGAAATGCACTGATCTATGGCCTGCTAGGCTCCACTTACCCTGCATTTCAACTGATAGGAGCTCCTATCCTGGGAAGGTGGTCTGACCTTTACGGGAGAAGGAAGATACTGCTTTTAAGCCAGATCGGCACCCTCATTGCATGGACCATTTTCCTAATTGCCCTATTCCTTCCAGTGATCACTTTTAAAAAAGTGGAATCTGATGTTCTCGGAGCCTTCACCATCACACTCCCTTTACTGGCACTTTTCTTTGCCAGGGCGCTTGATGGAATTACAGGGGGAAACGTATCGGTTGCGAACGCATATCTTGCAGACCTTACGAGCGAAGAGGAGAGAAACAAGAACTATGGCAGGATGTCGGTGGCCTCTAACCTTGGATACGTTTGCGGTCCTGCTCTTGCAGGGATTCTGGGAGCAACGGTCTACGGAGAACTGATCCCTGTTTCTGCAGCCCTGTTGATCTCAGTTGCCGGTACTTTAATGATCATCTTGTTCCTTCCTGAATCACATAACTGCACCATTGAGGAGTATCCGAAGACTAAAAGCATCAGCAAGCTACTGGGACAGGAACACAAGGAGTGCTATCAGGCGGAAGGCGGGAAAAAAATAACATTCAGTGAAGTTTTCAAGCTCGAATACATCCCATTTATGATGGTCCTTTATTTTCTCATCTTTCTGGGCTTCAATATATATTATACAGCCTTTCCCGTCTTTGCTGCCACTGCTCTGGAATGGAGCCCTGCTGAGTTAGGCATTTATTTTTCTGTGCTCAGTGCTATGATGGCATTCGTTCAGGGACCAGTTCTTGGGAAACTCACCACCCGCTATGCTGAATCAGTGCTGATAGTAGCCGGAGGGTTCATCCTGGGACTGCAGTTCATCCTGATAGTTCCCGGAAATATATTCCTTCTATATCTGGCGGCTGTCTTTTTCGCACTCGGTAACGGGATAATGTGGCCCTGTGTCCTGTCCATGCTCTCCAAGCTGGCAGGAAAGACCTACCAGGGCTCTGTACAGGGATTTGCTATGAGCGCCAGTAGTTTGGCAAGCATAATCGGACTTCTTGCAGGAGGAGTGTTGTACACCCAGCTGAAAGCAATGTCATTTCTGGTTGCAGCTGTTATCATATACATTGTCGTATTCCTTTCCCTCAGGCTCATAAAGATTGAAAAAAGCAGACAGAAACAAGAGTTCAGCTGAAGGGCCGCTTTGTGAAGCATTAGAGATGTAACATTGTACCATGCAGTTACTTTTTTCTCTGCTCAGTATATCCAAAACCTCTGTGTCAGGAACATCATACCAATTTTCATAGACCTGTGCAACGGCCATGAAATTTCGAGGCGTTTCCAGGACTGCGAGCTCATCTGCGATCAGCGCCATCCCGTCAGCAACCCTCCTTCCGGCAACCGGGACTGCAACAACTATCTTTCCTGTTTCCCTTTTTCTACAAAGCATTATTGCAGCCCTCATGGTAGAGCCCATTGCAAGACCATCATCGACCAGTATGACGGTCCTTCCAGCCATCTCCGGCAAGGCCTTGCCTTTTCTTAATACCGCGATCCTTCTGTTTATCTCATTGATCTGTTCCTGCTTGATATGATCTATCTGTTCTCCGGAAAGCCACAAAGCTGCATCATTGAAAATAAAAGTGCTCCCATCCTCTGCTATGGCGCCAAAACCTGCTTCAGGATCGTCAGGAAAAGGCAGTTTTCTTGAGATCAATATTGAAAAATCTGCATTCAAATACTCAGCTACCTGATACCCTACCTCTACTCCACCCCTTGGAATAGCCAGAACCAGGACATTATGGTCCTTGTATTTCTTTATTGCCACTGCAAGCTTTTTCCCGGCATCTGTTCTGTTTTTGAACATGGCTTTCCCTTAAAATATTTTTTAAAATGGGTCGCTGTGCAAATATGAAGACGCAACCCCTTAAAGTACCTGTGCCAAATAAAAATGCCTAACAGCAAAAAACAGTACTCTATTCTCCCCTTTTGAATTTTCCAAATGGTATTTTGTAAAATAAGCATAAATAGATTTGTAGTAACTGAATGTACCGATCACTTCAATTGATCCGCATGAAAAGGGAGATCAGAAGAGCATTTTTATCCAATGTCCTTCTGCATCCAGACAATATCGAAGAATATGTCTTTCTTTCTGGCGACTTTCCTGAATCTGCCGCATTCAATGAAACCATTCTTTTGATGGAAACGGATACTACCTTCGTTAAGTGAGGAAATGCTTGCCAGAACATTGGAAATTCCACGCTTTTTCCCTTCTGTCACAAGATATTCCAGCATCTGTGAACCAAGACCCTTACCTGTCAGCTCTGGCCTTATGAAATATGTGATCTCTGCAGTATGAGAAAATGCCGGCATGGGATTATGAGGACGAAGCATTCCAAAACCTGCACATACGCCTTCATTATTCCTGACCATGACCGATGGATGATCTTTACATATATCCAGGAACATGCCAAAGAACTCATATGGTACTTTATGCTCCGGATACGCTGCAAAGCTATGCTCTATGTAGTAATTGAAAATATCTATTACGTCTTTCTGGTCGGATGGACCTATTGGCTCAAGCAAGTATTCTGACATTTGTCCTCCTTTAGTTCTAATAGTATTAAATAGGAAGTTTCTGAAATAGTATAGATACTAAACTATTTAAGTTTAGTTGATATACTAACTTTAATAAAGATTACGGACCACCTGGAGTCAAGGAATTGCCCTTGCCTTATGATTGACCATAGAAATAAGAAATACCCTTACCGGAGAATAATGAATTAACTTTAAATTATAACCCTGTTATATACCTGTAAAATGGCTTATACATTTGAGATTGTCATCATCATTGTTTTGATCGTACTCAATGGTATCTTTTCTATGTCTGAATTTGCTCTTGTTTCATCCAAAAGGACACGCCTTAAGCAACTGGCAGAAGAAGGAGATACCGGAGCAGTAGCTGCACTTGAACTAGCTAGCAAATTAACCCCATTCCTCTCGACGGTACAGATAGGGATCACGCTTGTAGGGATCCTTGCCGGCGCATTTGGAGGGGCCACGGTGGCAGAAGGTCTTGCATCTCATATCAGAGATGTGCCAGCCCTTGCTCCTTACAGTAATGCGATCAGTATCACTCTTGTAGTACTCGTGATCACCTACCTCACCTTGATCTTTGGGGAACTTGTCCCAAAGCAGCTCGCACTCAACAAGGCAGAAGTTATTGCCTCTAAAGTTGCAAGGACCATGCTTTTCCTTTCAACTGTCGCAAAGCCGTTGGTAATTATTCTTAGCATGTCCACCGAAGCCGTGCTCAGGATACTGAGGATCCAGAAGATCAGTGGACCACCTGTAACAGAGGAAGAGATCAAGATCATGCTCGAAGAGGGGACCGAAGCAGGAGTATTTGAGGAAGCAGAGTTGAGCATGATAGAAGGAGTGCTTGAGATAGGTGATCTCAGAGTAGAATCACTGATGATCCATCGTAGTGATATTATTGCTCTTGACTTGGACGATACCGTCAATGAGAACCTGCAGAAAATGATAATCAGTGGACGATCCTATTTTCCTGCTTACGAAAGGGACCTGGATAATATTGTAGGCATGGTATCCGTAAAGGATATCCTGGCCAAAATAGTGG
The DNA here is from genome assembly GCA_937968035.1 of uncultured Methanomethylovorans sp. Lineage (GTDB taxonomy): Archaea > Halobacteriota > Methanosarcinia > Methanosarcinales > Methanosarcinaceae > Methanomethylovorans. The sequence goes on along the minus strand of CALBTS010000625.1, from coordinate 2,397 downwards.
AATCCGGTGAAGTTGATATAAGAACTAATGTAACTAACCCTCTCTTTGTACCCGAGGCCATCTCTGTTCTGAAACTCCTTGAATTGTTCAAGGAGCTTGGGGTGCATATTGCCCTCATTACTGATGAGTATGGAAGCATTCAGGGGATCATAACTCTGCATGATATTCTTGAAGCTATCGTCGGAGATGTCCGAACTATTGGAGAACCATTGGAGACACCTGTTGTGGTAAGAGAAGATGGATCGTGGCTCATCGATGGAGATACATCCATTGAAAAACTAAAGGATATTCTATCCGTAGATACTTTTCCGGAGGAAGAAGAAGGATATTACAGAACCATTGCCGGATTCATCATGTATGTATTACAGAGAATACCAATCACAGGAGAACACATAGAATTCAAAGGGCTGCGCTATGAAGTGGTGGATATGGATGGCAATAGAATAGATAAAGTGCTGGTAGAAAAGATACCAAAACCAGAGGTATCATGAGTCAAAGACCCAACCCTTTTCCTGTTTAGGGTAGCTATATTGATCGGCCTTTCAGATATTACTTTGAGAACGGTCCTCATCTGGATGCTCAGGGCTTCTCCAGCACGAACTGGCGGCTAATTTTTTTCTTACTGCGGGGCAATTGTCAAGCATACGTTCCATTCGCATAAGAATTGAAAAAACATTTTCAATATCTCTGCGGGATAGTTTTGATACTTGCCCGATCATATCCTGATTCACCATTTCATGATAAGCTGAATGCCAGTAAAACGCATCCTTTCCGCGTTCTGTCAGCCTGATGATTACAGATTTCTTGTCCCCTTCCCGGTTAGCACGTTCAATATAACCTTTCTCTTCGAGTTTCTTTGCTGTCTGGGAAACAGCACCTTTAGTGATACCAAGTCTGGCTGCTATTTGGGAAATACCTGCTTCCGGATAACGCCCTGCCATATCTATCAGATGCACTTCAGATGCGTATAAAAGGACACCATGACCAATATCAACTGGTTGTTTTTCAATGGCAGCAGCTTTATTAAGGATCCTTGATATCGTGTCCAGGAGATCAGAAGCGATCCTTGAAGAATTACCTGTATCAGAATTGTTTATCATGTATACAATATACCAATTGTATGCTATCTAAATATTATCACTGAAAAATAATGTTGTCATTACTGTTGATCAAACCAACATTGTCATAAGTATTAATAGCATCGCATATGTAGTGAGATTCCGTTCTAAAATGATATACCTATCTATTGATCTCATAATAAGAGGCCACAAGATTGCACATCTGGCTTTATTGAGGAGATGCATTTGTGTTGAACAAAAATGAAACCAGAGGAATACTTAATTCCATGGGACTTGTTTTTGGGGATATCGGAACTAGCCCCATATACACGCTTGCGGTCATATTCCTCATCACACCTGTCACATATGCTCATGTGATAGGGGTCCTTTCCCTGATCATCTGGACATTGATAATACTTGTCACTATTGAATATTCCTGGCTTGCAATGAGCCTTGGAAAAAAAGGAGAAGGAGGAACCATCGTATTAAAAGAATTACTTGTTCCTCTGTTGAGATCCGGAAGAAAAGTAACTGTAATAACGATACTATCATATGTTGGCATTTCTTTCCTTCTGGGAGATGGCGTGATCACACCTGCCATAAGCATATTAAGTGCTGTGGAAGGGCTGAGAATAATACCCGGATTGGAAACAATAGGCCAGGGAACACTTGTTACAATTGCAGGCGTGATCGCAATATGCCTTTTTTCCATACAGAAAAAGGGTACTGAGAAAATTGCCTGGATGTTTGGACCTTTGATGGTCATATGGTTCTTATCACTTGTTCTATCAGGTATTGCCTCAATAATCTACACTCCATCCGTACTCAAGGCTATAAATCCATATTATGCCATTGATTTTCTGTTGCATAACGGGTTATCAGGTTTCTTTGTATTATCAGAAGTAATTTTGTGTGCCACTGGTGGTGAAGCTTTATATGCTGATATGGGGCATCTGGGAAGAGAACCGATCATAAAGGCCTGGAGATTTGTATTCGTTTCACTGGTGCTGAGCTATCTGGGACAGGGAGCATTCCTCATAAGGAACCCGGGTTCTACGAACGTGCTCTTTGAGATGATATTCCAACAGGCACATATCATCTACATGCCATTCCTTATCCTTAGTATCATTGCTACGGTCATTGCTTCACAGGCAATGATAAGCGGCATGTTCTCAATAGTATATCAGGGCATCACTACAAGAATAGCTCCGATGTTAAAGATCGATTACACATCAGACGAGTTGAAATCACAGATATACATAAGCGCCGTTAACTGGCTACTTTTAATTTCCGTGCTATTTGTGATGTATGAGTTCAAAGAATCCAGCAAACTTGCTGC
>CALBTS010000624.1 GCA_937968035.1 uncultured Methanomethylovorans sp. | reverse complement strand
AAGATAAACTTACTTGCATCTACTTTTTGCAATTTAACCTCCTATTTACCTATATACTTTAAATGCTTTTGTATTACTTTCTTTCCAATTCTGACTGACATTACTAGTGCCTTGTAAGGACCAAACTTCTTTCCGTCTTTATAGACATATTTATTAACAATATAGGCCATACAAGTACCTCTTAGGTGATAATATCATTCAGTGTTAGTTCTACGAAATTAATCTGTGACACTTTTGGAACTCGTCTCTTGTAAGAGATTTTTGTAGCAAAGTCAAAATCAAATATGTAAAAGAAAGCATTACCCATTGTTTCGGTATCGACTAATTCTAATTCCCAATAACCTCTTGAATCAGTAAGAGCTATGGAAGCTTCAGGCTTAATCATAACGTTGTTATATTTCCCTGGTCGATTTAGAGTAGCTTGAACTTCTACACCTTCTTTTGCATCTCCAATAAATCCCCAAACAATAGTCTTATGCAAAATAGGTGAAAGTACAGCCCAGTCATATTCTATGACTGCTTCAGATAGCTGTGGAGTTGTAGTTCCTTCTGAGTGAAAATAAACTCTTATCTTTATAGCTGTTGGTTCGCTAAAAATATTTTCAAGATTAGCTAAGTCAGCTAGATCATTTGACTCTGTATAACCAGCACTGTCTGCTAATTCACCTGCAACTATGTATTTCTCTGTGAATACTCCATCTGAATCTGCAACTAAAATAGTGTATTTTAGTTCATCTCCACTTAGTTCTTCGATAACCTCTGTACCGGAAACTTCATATAGGTCATCGCATACTATCTGCTGAGAGTCCAAACTTCTAGTAATAAGCTCCAGTGGGGCCTTAAGCTGTATAACTCCATCAATATTTTCAAAGTATTCAGTTAGTTCAAACATAAGTCCTGCACTTATCATGGTTTAGCTCCTGATTTAAATATAATAATCAAATCATTCAATATCATAATACTTTATTCTCCAGTGCTTTCTCTAGCTCACCATTCATAGCAGAAATTATTATTTCAAGGTCATTAATAAATGATGAAATACCAGTAGCATACATATCTAAGATAGCGGCCATTTTCTCTTGACCAGAGCTATAGAATCCACTTGCGCATATAGCATGTAACCCATCAAGAGCTATTTGAGCTCTCTTTTGTTTGTATCCTGATAGTTTATCTAAAAATATTTGAGGAACTCCTGATTCTATCTCCCTCTTTTCCGCAGTTTCTAGCCACTTAAGCAAAACTGCTTCCTGTTTATGGCAATTTTGGCATTTCTCATTTCTGCATAAATTGTCTTTTATAATGTCGCGCATTGTCTCTATGTGCACTGTAAGAAATTTCTTGAGCATTGCTTTCTTAGCAGGATGCTCAACTTTTAAGTTACTAAGCTGAATAGACAAAGTGTAGCTTATTTTATTAAAGAAGTGATGCTCTGTTAGGTCCCTGCTTGGACCAAAGTATTTCTGCTCTACTGATAGCTTATCTTTGTTCTTTACAGACTTAAAGACAGCTATTCCAATTACTGTAGTAGCGAGTATAACTATAAGCATAAGAACATGGAAAAATAAGCCTATCTGCTTTGATTGAATAAAGGCCAACACTATACCACCTACTAGAGCGAAATAACCAGTAACAAAGGCACTCAATAATGTCTTGTTTTCCACTGAGTTCTCCATAAATTAAATGAAAATAGTTTAGATGGTTCTATGAAAGGCTCTTAAGCCTGCTGAGTATTTAAAAATTCATATATATATAAAAATAACTTAAAGCTTACAAAAATGCAAATAAAATTATCCAACTACAAAATCAAGTTTTTAGAGGGTATTTTGTTTATTGATGATATAAAGCTTGTATTTTCCTGTTTAAAATCTAACATCTGTTAGATGATTTTTAATTTTATGATATAGAGTATAGTATAAAATAAAAGTTGTTAGGCTTTGATTTTCATTATGTAAGCCATAGATATATTCACTGCTCGGGTTTCTGTGCCTGTGCGGGGTGTGCCGTTTGTGCCATCTGAAAGTGGCGACAAAATATTTAAAGTTTCGTAGCCAGAATAAGCGCTCCCGCCAAGAGAGCTCCCAGCTTTTCCTATATTCACGTTTGCGCTTAATGAATGACCGTGATAATGTCCCTGCATCTGGTCATCCTGACTATTACCAGAACTTGATCCACCACGAATAAATCTATTACGGCCTGTTATTTCTATCTCTATCTCGCCTGATACTAAATCTGAAATAGTGATCTCATTCTCTGCTGTATCAACACCTGTTATTCTAGTTCCTGCTGAAATCCCTGTACCGGAAACCACATCACCAACATTTAATGCTGTAATGTCATATTCTGATACACTGGCTACACCTGATGCGAATGTCAATGTTAAACTAAAAATCCCACCATTAAGGTTCCTAGACCTATAATTATTAAAAGGTGAGTCTACATCAGATATAAGACTTCCATCGCATTCTTTCCAGGATGGTGTTAAACTTAATGCTGGTGTATTTGGGAAACTCTTATCCCAGGCTTTTATTGTTCCTACAGGTTCCGTGAAATCAGGATACTGTATTGTTGTTGTTATACTTGATCTTTTAGACACCCTCCACCGGGGAATTTCTGTTATAGCTGCCAGGTCGCTCCAGGGCTTATTAAGACATCTGTTTTTTCCAAACCACACATCAATAGTCTTTGAATCAATACTAAAAATTACTCCGCATCCGTAAGTATCTAGGAAGTCCTCACCATAGCTGTTAATGACATAAACATCTGAGCCATCTACAACTGGTGCTGGCAATGGTCTCCATAGCTTACCATCGAATACCTCAAACAACAATATATCGCTTGTCTGTATATCATTAACAAATACAACCCTTTTCTTCCGGCTTTCTGTGTAGTCAACCGAGGGCAATTCCGATCCAGATACTGAGTTAATCGAACTGCTTGTGTCATCTTCATCATCCATGTTGCTATTGGATCCGTACTCAACATAGACTTCAATACCAATGGTTCCTCCGCCACCTCCACCCGCGGCTTGAGCTGTCCAGCTGCTCCATTGTAAATAAGCTGAATTAAAATTAAATCTAAAATAAGCCTTTCCTGCTGCTTCGTCTAAGAGCTCTTGCTTTATATGACCAGAGCCTTTTGTTACTGTTGCAATGTAATCCCCTTCCTCCGGCAAATCTGGAGCCTCTATTATCTGGTAGATACCTTCATTTATCAATAAATCCAAAGGGCCTTTATATACTATTGGTGTGCTCACTAATCTCTCCTTCAATTAAATCAACAAACTCTTTGATAGAATCAGGAACTATAACAACAGATCCGTGCCTTCTTGGGCTGCTTTTTAAAATAATAGTCTTTGCTGAGTCTATATAGCTGTCTTTTGCATCTATTGTTACATCATCCAGTGTGAGAAGCACTACATTCTTTTTAGCTAGTGCCTTACTACCGCAAATAAAAGCATTGAAATACTCTGTGTAAATCTTGAAATCAACTTTTTCAAACCCTTCTTTTATCCAAACACTCATGATATAATTTCCGTCATTAGCAAGTAAGTTAAAAAGCCAGTAAAAATATACTGTCAGAATATAATCAAAATCATACAGCTTTGGATCAATAACTTTATCTGTTACTCTCTTTACCATAGGGGCATAAGACACTGAGAGATCAAATAAATCTAAAATGCAACTTGAGATTTGGTAGCCCATACACATAGGAATAACTACTTTTAGTTTATCTTTGAACCTTGATTCTAGTAATGTTTCAACCTGATATCTTAGTTCTTTATCTACTTGTTCTTTAGTAAGCTTTTTCCCGGAAAAAAAGATGTCGTTAAGATCCATAAAGACTATATTATGCTTACAATTAATGTCTAAGTAACGAAGTAAAGCTAAGCTGCTTCTGAACTCAACATGCGGAAAAGGCAATACAAAAATGACTACATCAGAATCAGCTGGCTTTAAATATAGCTTTCCTATACTAGATTTATAACATTCACATTTAGCTAAAATATCATCCAGAGTCTTCCCTTGCCCGTTAAAATTAAAAATCGAAGAGTAAACATCCTGTCCTGTTAGTAAATCAATATAAAACTGTTTATCTTTAAGCTCCAGTCTTCTGCTTAATTCGGAATAAAAAGTGTTCCAGAAAAAATCAAAATAATCAGATCCATAAAGCTTGAGCTTTGAATCTGGGTAGAATACTACCTTAGTATCCGGTGGATTAGTTGTCTGAACTTGTTCTACTATTTCAGTGATTCGTTTTCTTTTTATCAAAAATATACCCTATAAACTATTATTGCTATTCCACCAGCTCCACTGGTTCCTGCTTGAGCTGTGCAATAACCTGTAGTGCTTTTTCCTCCAGCACCGCCTCCTCCGGCTATTGTGCTTAACTTAAGTGCATCCCTAGTTGCTGTAGGCATGACTCCACCTGCTCCGCCATTTTTCCAAGTTTTACAAGAGTTTGCACATGGGTATGCTTTATTGCCTCCTGCTACACCTGCACCTCCGTTAGTGCTGCCTACTCCAGCTGCACCAGCAGCTCCTCCTACAGAACCCAAAATCGGATTAGAGTTACCACCATTTCCGCCTTTTCCTCCCCCATTAGCAGAGTATAACACTGTTGAATCTTCTTTAAACTGGGTAACACCACCAGCTGAATTACTTCCACCAGCACCTATATTTAAACTATACGTCTTTGTTAAATTAAGTGCTAAAGATAAACTAAAATTGCTGTAAGTATAACCTACTCCACCACCACCTGCAGATCCGCCACGAGTCATTGAACATCCGCCACAAGGATCAGAATAAGTATTAGTTATGCCACCAGTGCCACCAGATCCTCCTCCACCAATGAGAGATACTTCTAGCAAAACAACACGCTGAGCTCCGGCGGGCCAAGTGAGAGTGTAAGCTCCTGTGATATTTCTTTCAAGTTCATATTCTTCAAATCTTCCACCAAGCATAGGTATAAACACTATCAATACTCCAAAGCTGAATAATAGATATTTGTTCCATCATAGATCATAGTCACTAAAAGATCCGAGCTAGCTGGAAGTGAGTATGTCTTTGTTGTGCTGCCTTCTGCTGGCCAATAACCAGCTGGAAAAGTAATAGTTCTAGCTGAAGCATCATTGCTAAAAATAAGCATTATAACTGTGGCATTCTTATTAACCATTGTGAGAGTTACATTAGCTGAAACCGATATCTTTATTAAATCATTTTCTTTTAGATCCAACTCCAATGTGGCGCCATCAGCTGCATAACTCTTTACTTGAAAAGCTGTTCCACCAAACTTAAGAAGCTTTGGTATTACTTCTCCTAAGCTCATCTATTCTCCCTTTTCGTCCGCGATTTTTTCTTTGCTATCTTGACTTTTTCCACTTGCTCCTTCTGTGTGATCTGGAACTGGTGAATTAACATTCCCACGCATCTTACTGTAATCCCAACCATCAGCAATATCTTGGTTAATCTCATCAAAAAGTTCTTCAACATCCTCAATTCCTAGATCCTTTGCTGCGCGCTTTCTGCTAGTCAAGCCCATAATAAGCTTGTCTTTAAGAAGCTGCATATTAATCAAATCATCTTTAGGCAAATAATTCTGCCATTTAATTGAAACTTCATTCCACTCTATGTACTTTTCAAAATCATCTGCACTCTTTGAAATTGCTGCCTCTATAAGAGCTTTTGCCTCTAAAACACTTGGTCCGGTTAAAGGTCGATAAGGCTCTTTTGTTGGGTTATCAATTTGATTGCTTGTGGCGAAAAGCCTGTTTATATTCTCAAGCTTAAGCCAAAGATCCAAGGACAGCTTAATTGCCTCTAAAATGCCTGGAGTGTAAAATAATTTTTTCCGGTCAGAGAGTTCTATGCTTGGCATGTGCTCTATATGTAAAGCTACTCCTGAAGTATTGGAGATCCTCTTGTCCGGGTTTTGCCAAGGCACAGATCCCATTTCGTACATTCCCTTGTCCATGTATTCGATAAATTTCTGTTGAGCAGGGAAATCAGTGTCGAGCTCAAGATTCTGAACCCTAGATTCTATAGGCAGGTTGCTCCATAGTGTTTCAGAAGTCTTCTCCATACTAGACATCCGAGCTCCAAACAGCAAAGTAACAGGATCACTATGGTTTTTTGTGTCTTCCATGAACTGTCGCATTTGGTGATTATAAGCAAGATTCAGATTTGCCAGATCTTTAAGATCGCTAATTCCATAAACATCATTTCCGGCCATGTGATTTCTTATATGAATCACTGGGACCATCTCTAAAATATTATAGCCCTCTTCGATCAGAGATCCGTCTTCTTCATACTTGAAGTTAAACTTAGTCCATGTTTCTGTGCATTTAATAAGTCTGTCAGCTGTGTCATCTAGTCTATACCAGTTTATGACCACTTTATCCGGGAAATAATTGTCATAGTTGCTGCGTAGATACTGAACTGAGACCTCTTCTGAGTTAAGAACTTCCATCTTAACTCCCTTTTTAGCTTCATCATAAGATATCTTTATGAAAGCATCTCCTGAAACAGCCCCTATCTGGAGGAGTCTAAAAATAAATAAGTCCCACCCACCCGAATTTTTACTTAGGATCTTGATTAAAGGCTTTAAAATATTCTCGACATCCATGTTTGCATACTGAACAATAGGAGGTTTTCCGGCTAAAAAGGTTACACTTTTATCCAAAAGCTTCCTGGACTTATTAACTGTTGGCAAAGGCATAGTGGAATTAAGAGCTTCTGTGTCAGTCCAGTGGTCTCCTCTATAGAGATCCCAATATTCCTTTGTGTCTTTGAGTCTTCTTTCTTCTATTCTAGTGAGCTCATCCTTAATATTTTTCGCAGCATGGTCATTCAGGAAAAATTGACCTACCACTCTATGGTAAACACTTGATAATTTACTAATAATTGTCATTGATTAACCCTCTTTAACAAGAACTTACAATAAAATATAATAAACAATTCACCAATTAATACATGCTAAAATGTTGCTGCGGGATGTTTCTTTTGTCTTTAAACCTCATTTTAGCCTGATTTTTAGTGAAAACTTTAGTGTCAAAGTCATTTTGCCGAAGGCAAAATATATTTATATTAATTTATTTATTTAATTTATATATTTAGTGTAAACGTGCTTTACCTCTGGGGTTAAGGATTTTAACATCATGGGTTTTTATTGGGGATTTTGAGGGTCTAATTTGTATTTTAGGTTCATGTCTTTTTCCGGCAAATTAAGTCAATTTTAGGTGTGTTTAAAATAAATATTTTAGAAAAGTAAATTAAAAGAAACTTAATAAAATAAGCGTTTAAATCGATGGTCTGTTGGATTTGTTTTGGATTTGTGATATAAGATATATGGGATTTTTAGAATGGAAAGGTCTAAGGTTTTTAGTGGAGCTTAAATAACGGGTAGGCGAATCAGACCTACCCGCTATATTGAGGATTTCAGTCACGACATGGCATTATTAAAATTACTAACTAAATCTCCATTAGCCAAATTTTGCTTTGTAACCTTTTCTTCCTAAAATCTGGAGCATCCTCCTGCTGACAATTTCCTCTCCTCTGCTTGGCTTAAAAAATGGGTTATCTAAAATCTCGCCGGAGAAGTGAGCAAACTTACCAACAATATAATTTAAGATTAATAAGCTGTCAACAAAGTCATCTTTTGCTCCTGGAATATTAGGGTGTGCAATAGCTAAATGGTTACTTCCATTATATTTCTTTTCACATGTGAGCATTTGCTGGTGAAAGTTCTGAAATCTTTTAGTGTTTCTAACAGCTGGTGTATAGGGGATTCTAATACGCTTGTTGCGCATCTCTTCATAGAACAAATTGCTCATATCATGTTTGCTCTTTGAGCTAAAAATTACACCTTTAACTTCACATTTGCTATTCTCTAACTCTCTTTTTAACCGGTCAACTATTGGGTCTCCTTTGCCGGTTGCATCCACTCCAAGAAGTCTGATATCATAACTCATAACGATTTCAAGGATCTTGGCAATCTGGATTTCCCAGTTATCCCCCGAAAACTCCACCCAATTCACGACTTTTTTGATGAACTTTTCTGTGTTTGGGACAGGAATCACAATCGCTATAGTCAAAACTGTGCTATCTTGGCTCTTTGCAAGGTCAAGTCCAGCTGCAAAAAACGATCCTTCAGGCATTTCTGCCGGGTCCATAGGCTTTGCATAAAAGAATCCAGCACCATAATCCAGCATAAACTCATTAAGTTCATAACTGCTTATTGCCATTCCTTGTTCAAACAACCACTCCAGAGCATACGCTAGTCTAAAACTCTCACTGTCCTCACCAATTCTCTCTTTCTCTTTTTGAATAAACGCCTTGTATCTTGGATTGTATTTCTGGACAGTCTTGTAGTCATACTCAAAATGGTTCTGGATCTTAAGCTGTGTCTGCCTGACCCGGTTATTTAAAATAGCATCGTAAAAGTGGTTTTTGTACGGAGCTGGGGTCCCAACCATAACTGTCGTTCCATTAGTCGCTGCCAACATGGGCATTATGCTCTTTGTAATCTTAAAGCTATCTACATCTTGTGCTTCTTCTATAATTATCAAATCATATGTTTTACTTTCTATCTTTGTTTGCTTTGCTGCACTCTGGAACTTAACAAAACTAACAAACTCCGGGACATCCTGCCCGCCAATTTTTACTCTTGGCCCTAAAACCTTGAGTTCACCACCATTATAAACTTTCGTCCCCTGAATATCTGAATCAGCTAAAACAGCTGCCGCAGCTTTTGATGAAAGTCTCATATCCATTCTTTTATGTGCTGTCATCCCCATTTCACCTGTTGGAGCAAATAATCCAACTCGGATCCCATCCTTAAACTGCCCAAGCTGGTCCGGGAAAACTTTAGCTAGAACTGGCAATAAGATCAATAAAATATCAACCGTGACCGCGACAACCTCTGTCTTTCCTGATTGTCTTGAGAATAAAGCTGTCAAGACTTCTCCATCATTAAGCATGACACTCTCTAAAATCCTCTTTTGAAACCCAATTTGATAAGGCTTCAACTCCACACCACTCATAACCTGCCCGAACTTTACCATCTTCTCAATTATGTCGGCTAAGTTAAAATCTCCCCAGTCTATTAATGTCTCATATGTTAATTTTTTATCCCGGCTGCTCCCCCTTAACTCCAAATCTAAAATCTTCCAGTCCTCTAATGTTGTGCTGTTCTTCTTTTGGCTTGTTACTTCCTTAATATACTCCTCATCTATTCCCTTAACAGCTATATCTCTTCTTTTAGCCAGAAAATCATTTACGCTCCGCTTTTTTAGTTTCTCTTGTGAATCTAAAATTACATCCTTAAGACTTGCATCTAAAAATACAGACTCCTTGGCCTCTGAACTACCACTTACTTCTTCATCTGTTAAAACCATTGCTTCACCTTCTCCGCAATTTTATCATAAGTTAAATATAAGCAATATGTTCTTTATTATCAAGGCTCGCAGGCTGGCATTACTTGTCCTTAATGAATAAAATAAAATAAAAATTTCTCTGAAAATGCTCTAAGGCTCCCATTTCGCCATAGTGAGCACCTATAAAGGCTCAAAAAATAAAAATTAAGGGTATAGGGTGTATCCCTATACCTTTAATAATCAATCTGTTAAACAATTACAGACTGATAATTTGCCATTGAAAAAAAATCGGTCGAGACCTGATAAGCTAGCAAAAAAACTAGGCTCTTGAAAAGCTTTTTTATAAAAGCTTTTCAAATCTGGATTGCCTTTAAAATTGCTTGTTAATTCCTCTGGGCTTAAAAATCTTGTTTCGCCCTGGATGAATGAAATGAGTTCAGGCTCGTATCCAAAAACTGAAAAAAGAAAGATTCTTTTTTCGTTTTCTTCGTTCTGCCTTCTTTCTCTTTTGGCTTTTCTTGCCCTTAAAACCTTGCTCTTAAATGTTTTTTCTCTTAGTTCCATCTTATACCCCTTTAAAGTTTTTAAGGCCCCTCTAAGGGGCCTTTTCAAGCGTGTTTGTTATTTGTTATACCAAAGATTTTCGCTTGGTTGGTTGTTTTGTTCTATCTTTGTTCCAACCGTTGCAAAAACCTTTCCATTTTTTGCGGTCAAATTGGGCATGCCCTTGACTATCAAACAATTTTCAGGCTTAAATCCTCGGCTTAATAATCCATTTGCCCACTTTTTTCTTGGGGTGAAGTGCAAAACTGGCAACGTTTTAAAATCACCTACTACACGGTAAAATAACCAAGAGCCGCTAAAAGCCAAGCTTTCTCCGTATTGTAGGGAATTGCCTACAATTTTGTAGTCAGTTCCTTCAATAGCTTGTTTCCCTTCCTTTGTAATTAGTTCAATTTCGCAATCTTTCAAGATTGTCCCTTGACCGATAACTTGGGTGAAATCTTGCTCCAGGGTTTCAGGTAAAGCTAGGCTTCCGAGTTTTAAACCTACAATTTTTGCAGGCTTAAAATTGGCTTGCTCTTGTGTTTGCTCTAGTGTTTCCACTTGTCCAGCTTGCTTGTTTTGTCCTTTTTTCATGTGGTATTCCCCTTTAAAAATTTTTGTAAGCTCTTAAAGCTTCATTTTAAGACACTTTATAAAGTGTCTTAAATCAAGCCTCAAATTAATTTTGCTAGTCGGTTCAGGACTGGCAAAACTTTGTAAATCTCCATGACGCTAAAATACTTATGCAATGTTTCGAGTCCTTCCGCAAAAAGCAACCGATAAAAATTATCTGTCATTTTTTCCCTGTCTCGAATTACTTCGATCAAAAATCTTGCTTTGTCATCCATTTTTAGAGCGGTTTTAAGTCTCAAAAAAAGTCTTTTTTCCAGTTTTAGCGTTTCCATTTTAACACCCCCAAAAGTTTTAAAAGCTTATTATTTAAATATAACAAGCTTTTACTTTAAAGTCAAATGTTTTTTCTCAATTCGTCTAATATTTCATAAAAAAGCTTGCTCCCAGCGATAAAGGTCGAGCCGTCCCAATGGAAAAAATCTATTTCGTTAGTGCTTGTGTCAAAAACTGAAAAATGTATCACGTAGTCCAGGCCGTCGTCAACATGGTCTTGCAAGGTGATGCCGAATATACGGCTTATTACTAAGCCGTCTGATAGTTGAGACTCTGAGAGGAATAGACCGTTATCTCTTCCAATTTTTTGCGTATTCCCTGCCTCTAATAATTTTTTTGCTATGTCTATTTCTAGTCCTTCTTGCCTGAGATACCATTTCACATATTCCAGGTCTTTATTTTTTTCACCACAACATTTAAGTTGTTGTAATTCTCTCGCCATTATTAGCTTTTTTCCTTCCATCTTAGCACCCCCAAAAGTTTTTTAAAAGATATAATGTAAATATAACAAGCTTTGCAAATAAAGTCAAATGTTTTTTCTCAAATTATCAAAATATTTTTTAGTCCCTTTATTTTAGAGGGATTAGAGGCAAAAGTATTTTTAAAGTTTGTTCTGTTTGTTTATTTACTCTTATATATAGTATTTATTTTTTTTTTTTTTTTTTTCAATATGAATAAAATCAAATACAATTTTCTTTGAACTATTTTGGATATTTGAGAGTGACTTGACTAATGGCATGAATCCATTTCAAGACTTTATTGTAGTGGATAACTCATGTAATCTTTGCAGGTAACTAGAGCGTGACTAAAACTCAGGTCGTTGCGTTTCTTATCTTATTCTATTACTTAATCAGAGCCTATTCTCCGCGGATTTTATCAAGGCTGGAAACTTAATCAAAGCGTAGCGCAGCAATGCTTTTCTATTTGCTTATTTCCTGGAAGCGTAGCAAGGCTTTTCTTTACTTATTCTTTGCCTGTTCTTTGCTAATTCTTTCACGAACTCTTTATGAACTCTTTTTCCGGCAAAAATGGCGGCATTTTAGGACTTATCAATGCTTATCATCGTTAGTGCAATTAAAGACTTTATTGTAGTGGATAACTGGTCTCTTCTATACTTATACTATATAATAGGTATAAACCGGCCCCATATCATATCAAAGCAGATCCTTTTCTAAGTCTTATTTGTAGTGGCTAAATACCCTCATTTTTCCCCTAAAAATGGAACTTTTCTGAAGTGAGCTTTTCCTGAAATTGCCTATTTTTTACCAGATTTTTGATCTTTTGACTTAAACCCAGTGCAAAATCTGATAAAAAAGTCTTAAATAATCGCAATTGGATTGAATTGTCGAATTGACTTGAAAGCGTAGCAGTGCTTATCTTATTGATAGCTAATACTATGCTTAAACAGGGAACTAATAACAGTTGTAGTTGTAGTGGATAAATACCCTCATTTTCCCTCCTAAAATGAAGGAATCTTGAGTTGACAGAATTATTGGACTATGGATTATTTTCCGGATAGAAGGGTCAGAAAGACATAAAATAGACTAAAATTAATCAGATTTAAGTCAGAATAAGAACTATTACTGACAGAATATAGAGCAATAACCTAAAATGCAGCTTGAAATTAAAGGCTTAAGTACTTTATAAACAACTATTTACGGTTACAAAGGACTAACCCTAGTGATTAAGAAATGAAAGGTC
>CALBTS010000623.1 GCA_937968035.1 uncultured Methanomethylovorans sp. | reverse complement strand
GATCGTATTCGGTGACTGGAGTTCAGACGTGTGCTCTTCCGATCTGCAGAAATATTTGGAGAAAAGAATGGATTCGATATTGTTATAGGTAATCCGCCTTATGTGCGACAGGAAGTAATTTCACCACCGAACCGCCTAAAATCTGAAGTTGCCCTTGCTGAAAGGCAAGAATATAAAGAAAAACTCATAAGTTCTGTAAAAGCACAGTTCCCAATGATTAAAAAAATAGATAAAAAGAGTGATCTTTACATCTATTTCTATTTCCATGGACTTTCGCTACTAAATGAAAAGGGCATATTTTGTTTCATAACCTCTAACTCATGGCTTGATGTCGGTTATGGTCGTGATCTCCAGGAATTCCTTCTTGAATATGTTCCAATACATGCAATCTATGACAATCCAAAAAGGAGCTTTGAACATGCTGATGTGAATACTATCATTGCAATCTTTGGGGCTCCTGCTCTTAGAGAAGAATCCTTTGAAGAAAAAATCCGTACAGGTATGAATGCTCCATGGACCAAGATTTCAAACACAGCAAAATTTGTAATGTTCAAAAAACCTTTTGAAGAAGCAATCTCTGCAGAAACGATGATTGACATTGAAAATGCGGAAGCGAAAGTGAAAGGTGTAGAGTTAGCTGAACTTGTAGAAAACATTTTTCAAAATGATTATTGTAGGATATTTGCTGTCACACAGGAAGATTTACTGGAAGATGGTTGGGAATATCCAGAAGAATATAATTCTAATAAAGGTCGGTTCAAAAGGGGCACTTATGATGGTAATAAATGGGGTGGTAAATATCTCAGAGCACCTGATATATTCTATAAATTATTAGAAAGAGGTAAAAATCAATTAGTTCAAATTGGAAAAGTTGTAAATTTTCAGCGGGGTATTACAACCGGGGCAAATGAATTCTTCTATATCTCAGAAGATGACCAAAAGAAGTGGCAAATTGAAGATGAATTTTTGCAGCCTATTATTAAAAGCCCACGCGAATGTAAAGATATTGTTGTTGATGTAAATAAATTAAAATTCAAGGCTTTTATCTGCAATAAATCTAAAGAAGAACTTGAAAATACAAATGCACTAAAATATATTGAATGGGGTGAAAATAATAAAGTAACGATCAAAAGTGGTAGTGATAAAGGAAAGTTGATTATAGGATTTAACAGTCTTAGAACATTACAAAACCGAGATAAGTGGTACTCAATAAATGAAAAACAAGGGAATGTATTTTGGACGAAGGAAACAAATGAAAGACTAGGATGTTTTGTTTCGCAAAAAAAGATATTATGCGACTGTAGGCTGTATTTTGGTACAGCGTCAACAGAGGTAATGAATACTATTAATTGCACTATCACTCATCTATTATCAGAAGTATTGGCTCGAAGTAACCTTGGTTTAGGAGCAAAATCATTGATGGTTTATGAAGTTAATCAGTTCTATATTCCATCTGGAATTGAAGATCTAAGAAGACAAATTATACTAGAAAATAGAGAGTTGCAATCTGTTTTTGCGGAATGTGGACTTGACCCTACAAAACCATTTAGAGAACAAGTTCCAAATCCTCCTGATGACAGAAAAAAGTTAGATGACTTCGTTTTCGATAAATTTAGTCTTACTGAAGATGAAAGAAAAGAAGTTTATTTTTCAGTTTGTGAGCTAGTAAAACAAAGACTCGAAAAAGCAGACTCAATATGAAGAAATGCTGGTGTAAATTATGATGCTAAACAGAGATACCCCAGAAGTCAAAAACTGGATAAGAGATGCATTAGCTGACAACAATTTAAATATGTATCAAGTAGAAGGGTACTCTGTAAATAATGAGTCAGTAACTGGAATCTTCGAAAGACTAAATTTAGGCAAGAATATCAAAGAATTGAATCAAAGTGACATAAATGAAATAATTATTAATCTTATTATGTCAGAGAAGAGTGAATGGTTAGCAAAATACCAACTGTCCAAGGAACTTGGAGTTCCACTTTTTCTAATTTTATGGCATTGTACAGATGAAGAGTTTATGGTATGTCAAATACTTTTCGAGTCTGATGAACCTTCATGTAAACAATTGAATATGTTTAATTCTTGTTATGAATTGGCTGTATGGTTAGGAGATTTTAAAGGAATAACTGTTACAAAGAAATTTATCGAACCTGGTCGTTTATCTTATATTGATGAGTGTTTAAGGAAGAATGGTGTTCCGTGGCCTGGTAATCTCGATTCATTTTGGTGCGATAATAATCTTAAACAGATACTTGCAATTTTTGAATTCAGCAGAACTCGTAAAACGCCTGTAATGGCACATGATGTTAATCGCTATTTTCGACAAGATATATACCGTTGGAAACCTCTTGATATACTTAGAAAACAAATAAATGTCCCTCTGTTTTTGATATTATGGTCTACAGATGAGGATATAATAAAATTTCAAGAAATAAAAGAT
>CALBTS010000622.1 GCA_937968035.1 uncultured Methanomethylovorans sp. | reverse complement strand
GATCGTATTCGGTGACTGGAGTTCAGACGTGTGCTCTTCCGATCTCAGGAAATTATAAGTGATATATCACTGTCAGAAAGGATAAATAGCATTACAGATGGGGTACATACAGTAGTTTTAAAAGACACATTTCAAGAAGAATTGGAGGCAATACATTCGTACAAAACGATACCCTTTGAACTAGATAAGGAGAAACAGAAACCAAGGCATGCTCTGGCAATATGGTGGGGGTTTCATGAATCAGACACTTTCGAGGAGATGAGTAAATGGATTAAAATTTGGGAAGAACACTTGACACATGACTTACTTGGGTCAAAAAAGTATAAGAATCATCAGAATATTGAGAAAAGGAAGCTTCAAGTATTGGAATACTATTTTGCTGATGATATAGTTTCCTTGAGAAAAGGATTAAGAGAGAATGCTTTAGAAAAAGATCTGTCAAAAGACGATATAAATAAACTTCTTAATGATTTCGATTTAGCTTATAAAAGGATTCTGAATGTTTTACAAAACATTTGAGTCTATCTTGTGTAATGCTCGAAAAATTCAATCCCAAAGACCTGAGACCGTAAACTCCATCAAATTTTTATGACATTTTGGACAATAATTGTTACAGCTTTTTAATCTATAATCACCCCATTCAATGTACATGGGCTGGTCGTCTTCACTCTCCCTAGAAAGGCTTGCGTCATTATAGAAGACTATATTATCATCATTGTCTGTGAGTTCCACTCTGAGCGAAATATCCCTTATTTTAACTTCTTGGTTTTCTTTATCTAAAACGGGGAACTGGCATCTTGTATTGGGGTCAGTCCTTCCGCTACCAAAATACAGATCTCTCGTTCTATATCCACATTGCCTGCATAAACCATTGATAATCCTTCCCATATTTTCTGTTATTAATTCCCTTTAGAAATCACAGTACAACAAATATATGTTTTCTTTCATCCTGAACTTTAAGAGGTATTAGTTACAATCCGCTCGGATTCCCCCAAAGACCATATAAATGACTTTCCCATCCTTTTGACGGGTTATATTGAAATTTAAACAGATTGGACAGACCTTTGACTTTTCACATTCTGGTTGATCCAGATAAGCTATCACTTCACGATCCTCACAGACCCCACTCGAATGGGAGATCGTATCTCTGGGGTCAGATTTGATACCTTAACATGACCTGAGAAAGGGGGGAGGCTAAGAGTGGTTTTAAAATTATGTCCAGATGTCTGGGGGGTAAAGACCTATCTTAAATGCGGTCAATAAAAGGACTTAATGACTTTTCAAATCGTATAAGCCTCTCAGCTAAATCATTTTGGATTTCTGTCCATTTGCTTTCATCCTTGAAACTACCTACGGGACAGATTGATCTTATATATTGCTGCTTTCGACTTTCATTAAAATCCCAAATTAAGGGTTCTCCAAAAGATTGTTCAATTTCGTTTTTACCAGTTAGAAATAATTGGTATCGAGACTCGTTTAAATCGACTCTTTGTGAATAAAAGAAGAAATCAATTCTGGCTGATTTATCCTGACAAATTACATTCCAGGCTACGCCTGATTTACCCGCGCCTGCTCCGATCCAACTTTGATACCCAACTGGCGATACTTTTTTAAACAGTTTTGTTTTTTGATTGCAGATGGATAAAAACTGCTCAAAGAAAGAATACATTCTTTCTTCCCGACTTCGATTCGGATTTTTTGGTGGATTAACTCCATCCCCAGGTCTGGCCAATCGACCTTTACCAGGTTCAGTTCCCCCAGGATCATGTGGAGACCTTGAACTATTGCAAAAGCGATGAGCAAGCCGAGCATTTTCTGGTATTGTTTTCCCTCCAGTCCAATACTGTTCGATATGGTCTACAGCTGCATCATCAATACTAAGAATTCTGTTACAACAGATGGCACAACTACTATCCATTTCATATAATTGTTGTTTAAGTGCATATGAAAAACATCTTGGCTCCTTTGTGCCGATACCAAGGATTGATTGAAGAGTTAATCGCCACTTATCAAAGCGAATAGTAACCATTTTCTTACTACTGGTTGATAGTTCAATCGAATCAATAAACTCCTGATCATTTGTCATTAAATCAAGTAATGCTTCACGGACCCTATCCATGTTTTGAAACACAGTGTTTTTATCCTCAGTGGCGAATGAATACATAAGAATATCAAAAAGTGAGACATTGAATTTTTGAGTTTCCCATTTTCCATTCTTGTTTCTCTCATTTCCTTTGTAATAGCGCTTGAAAGCGTTTGTCCCCAATAAATTGCGTATTATTGAAATGGCATTTTTAAAGGCGTTTCTTAGTTTAATCTCGTTCTCAGGGGAAATACGCTGATACGCCTCCATTGTATCGTTCAAAAACCTTTTAATTGGAGCATTGTAATTCAAATAGGAATTAAAATAAAAGGATGCGAATCGTAATACCAACTCAATATCCCGCATCCTTTTTTCTGGCTTTGTTATACCCAACAAATACTTAAAGTCTGGTTCCTTAGATAGCTCTTTTAATAACTCATTAAAACGTCCACGGTAAACACAGTTTCTCAGCTCCTGATCATTAAGTGGAACAGCTCCTGTGTTCAATCTGGCAAAAATCTCAAACTGCAGATCATTATCAGACTCCTTTTTGAATTTAATGACCCGTATTTTATAGGTCATTATCTTGTCCTGAATATCTTCAGAAAGTTCATTGAACTTTTTCCCGTTAAGTTCTGTGAAGACATTTAATCCAGACAATTTGAAATCAGAGTTGTCAGGAAATTTTCCATCAATAAATGAAAAGAAAGCTGTTAACCTTTGTTGCCCATCAATAACATTATCTTTCCCGTCCTTTTCTTCTGAGAGATAGATAATCGGTATTGGAATGTCAAGAAGGGCTGACTCTATTAATCTACTGCTTTTAACTTTGTCCCAAACAAATTGACGTTGGATCTCTGGTTGAACGTTAAGACGACCCTTTAGGTAACGTTTATGTAAGGAATCAACTTCAGGATCGCCCTGATCGGTGAAAATTGTACGCTTAGAAGAAAGGTCATATTCTTCATCAATTTCACCCTCAATTTTTATTTCTTCCGAATTAATGTCTTTCATGATGATAATTCTTTGATTTTAAGGGAGAAGAAATCATTGAATAAATTAAATGAATTTCTAAACGATTAGCAAGTTGCTAGCATAGATCGGGAAGAGCGTCGTGTAGGGAAAGAGTGTAGATATCGTTGGTCGCCGTATCATTAA
>CALBTS010000621.1 GCA_937968035.1 uncultured Methanomethylovorans sp. | reverse complement strand
GGAAACATATCCGAGGCTAATGAACATGCAGATCGCTGAGATCACAAGGTTCATTCAAGAGGTCGAATACAAAGAGGATGTTGATCAACTTGCACGATTGTATGAAGGTGTCGACCTTATTGAGCATTCACTGAACAGGAACCTGGCGGTGACCTTCACTAAGCTACTCAGTATTTCAGAAGGCGAACTGAATTTCCTCATATCTGAATACTTAAAGAAATATGATATTTGGAACATCAAGACCATCCTTCGTGGAAAACATTGTAATGCATCAACAGATGATATCCTTGAAGCAGTTGTCACAGCAGGCCGCCTTACTTACACTTTCACTTCGGAATTGGCTGCGAAATCCACATATGAGGATGTCATTGCGGCATTGTCTACAACTGAGTATTACCCGATTTTGAAGGATTATAATGGAACGAACCTGTCGGAGATAGAGAACCGTCTTGATAAGAAGTATTACTATGACTTGTTCCAAGCCATAGGAAATCCAAAATCCAAAGATAGGAAACTTTTCAGTAAATTCATCCGGACAGACATCGACCTAAAGAACCTTGTGACTTTGTTCAGGCTTAAGAAGTATGGCATCACAGATCCGTCGACTGCAGATCTTTTAATAGAAGGTGGACTCAAGCTAAACATCAAACAAATGGAGAAAATGCTTTCTTTATCCTTCGAGGATTTCCTTGTGGAACTGGAGAATACTCCTTACTGGGAAGAAATATCTGATTGTTGTGGATCCAAAATGGATTCTCTTATATATGTTGAAACAAGGCTCAAGAAACTCAGGCTAAAATCTGCAGAAAGCTTCTCGCATGTTTATCCCCTTTCTATTGTACCTATTATGGACTATATTCTTAGCAAAGAAAATGAGGTCAGCAATCTGCGCATGATCATTCGTGGGAAGGCAGTTGGTCTGAGTGATGAAGAAATTAAGAATCAGTTGGTGATCTGATGGAGCTTGCAGTGGTAGGTAGCAGCGAGTTTGTCACTGGATTCAGGCTGGCTGGAATTAGGAAGATCTTTGAAGTTAATAACCATGTAGAACTTGAACCTACTGTAAAAAAGGTGCTTGAGGATAGGGATATCGGAATACTTGTGTTACATGGAGATGACCTGTCCAAACTACCGGAGATGTTGAGGAACACGATCAATGAATCTGTTGAACCGACTGTTGTTACTCTGGGAGGTAGTGGTCAAAGTTCGAATTTAAGGGAAAAGATAAAACAATCGGTAGGTGTAGATCTGTGGAAATAAAAGGTGAAATTTATCGTGTGGCTGGACCAGTCGTTACTATTACCGGTATCAAGCCAAAGATGTACGATGTGGTCAAAATTGGTCACGAAGGATTGATGGGCGAGGTCATCAGGATCGAAGGTGACAAGGCCACAGTTCAGGTATACGAGGATACATCTGGGATCAAGCCGGGTGAGCCTGTGGAGAATACAGGTATGCCCCTTTCAGTGGAACTCGGTCCGGGTCTGCTGGAAAGTATTTATGACGGCATTCAGAGACCATTGAAGGTTCTCCAGGAGAAAATGGGAGATTTCATTCAGAGAGGTGTATCTGCTAACGGACTTGACAGGGACAAGAAATGGGATTTCAAGCCCGTTGTCAATATAGGGGATAAGGTAAAAGGTGGAGAAGTCATCGGTCTTGTACAGGAAACCGAGAACATCGAGCACAAGATCATGGTCCCTCCTACAGTATCGGGCACAGTGTCTGAAATGAAAAGCGGAAAGTTTACCGTTGATCAGACTATATGTGTTCTTTCAGACGGCACTGAACTGCAGATGATGCAGAAGTGGCCTGTCAGAGCACCAAGGCCAGTAAGCAAGAAGCTCTTACCTAGGACTCCCCTTATCACCGGTCAGAGAATTCTCGACGGTCTTTTCCCGGTTGCTAAAGGAGGTACTGCTGCGATTCCAGGACCATTCGGTTCAGGAAAGACAGTTACTCAGCAGCAGCTTGCCAAGTGGAGTGATACTGACATTGTGGTCTACATAGGTTGTGGAGAGCGTGGGAACGAGATGGCTGATGTGCTTAACGAATTCCCTGAACTGCAGGACCCTAAGACTGGCCGTCCGCTGATGGAACGTACTGTGCTCATTGCAAATACTTCCAACATGCCGGTAGCTGCCCGTGAGGCATCAGTATACACTGGTATCACCATCGCCGAATACTACCGTGACATGGGATATGATGTTTCCCTTATGGCAGACTCCTCTTCCAGATGGGCAGAAGCTATGAGAGAGATCTCTT
>CALBTS010000620.1 GCA_937968035.1 uncultured Methanomethylovorans sp. | reverse complement strand
CATTCCTCCCATCACAAGGGCCAGAAGTGCCATCCTTACGGGCACCCCGTAAAAAGCCTGCTTGAAATAACAGGCATGTGGAGTATTATCCACAAGCGGGTCTATCTCATTTACTCTGGGCAGAGGATGCATGATCTTCAGATGGCTTTTAGCATTCTCGAGGAGTTCCGGTGTGATCTGCAGGTTGCTGGCCACTCGGAGGTATTCTGCCGGATCAGGGAACCGTTCCTTCTGTATCCGTGTCACATATAATACATCCACCTCAGTAATGGCCTCATCGATGGAATCTGTCTGTCTCACTTTCATTCCCCTCGCTTCCAGATCTTTTATTATCTCATAGGGCATGCGCAGTTCATCCGGTGAAACAAGGGTTATATCAGCTCCATAATGAGCAAGTGCATAGCACAGGGAATGTACGGTCCTTCCATATTTCATATCCCCAGCAAGAGCTATCTTCACACCTTCCAGCTTACTCTCACGTTTGATCGTGTAAAGGTCCAGCAATGTCTGAGTGGGGTGATGTCCTGCCCCATCTCCCGCATTAATCACAGGCACTTGGGAGAACTCCGAGGCCATGCGTGCAGCTCCTTCCTTTGGATGTCGTAATACGATGGTATCTGCATAGCTCTGCACCACACGAATGGTATCTGCCAGTGTTTCCCCTTTCGTTATCGAGCTCGCATCCACGGACCCCATGCTAAGCACCTCTCCTCCGAGCCTTAACATAGCGGTCTCAAAAGACATGCGTGTCCTGGTGCTGGGTTCAAAGAACAGTACTGCAAGCACTTTACCGGCAAGCATATCAGACCGCTCTTTCATGACAGCTATTGGTTCAAGTTTTTCCGCTGTCTCCAGTATGTGGTCTATCATCTCTTTTGAGAAATCTTTCATTGATAGGATATGCATGTCTTTAAAGTACATTTATCGTAAGAGGTGCTACATCAGATATAATATTTGCTGGCAGCTTCTTCCATGATCCGATCAACTGTTCATCTTTTCGTATTTCTGCCCTTTCTTATGTCTTTGACAAAATGTTCCCATTCTTTGTCTTCAACATCTTTGCAGATATGTTTCGTATCCGGGATCTTTTTTCTCTTACTTTCTTCTTCGATTTCGGTGAGGTCCATTATAGCTCTCATGATACCTGCTGTCTGAGTGAACAAATCTTTTGCTTCTTCATAACTAATATCATTTTGTTCTAGGCTCTTTTCATATTCATTTTCTTTTTCTTTCAGCAAAGCCAGAAACATCTCTATATTCTCAATATCTTTTGCAGAAAAATGGGTCTTATTGATGATCTCCCAGATTATCTCGTGCAGCTTGACATTTTTGCCTTCTATCTCCAATTCTTCAGGTATATTTTCACCTACCCAGAAGAGAGGCCTATGCAGCCTGTTCAGCAACTTGTTCCTTTCATTATCTGTGACCCTGTCCCCATTTCCCAAAAAGCTCCTCCCCATATTGGGTTAGGCTACATTCTATATTAAATCCCTCGATTAAGTTTATAGGTGTTAAGGTATGTTTAGTAGTAATAAATTATATTCAGAAGGTGATTACATCAGACCTATCATTCAGGTAGCCCTTGACCTGGTTGAAACAGACCGTGCCGTGCAGATCGCAAAAGAAGCTATTGAAGGGGGTATTGACTGGATAGAGGTCGGGACCCCTTTGATAAAAAGCGAGGGTATGGATGCAGTCAGAAATCTCAAAAAAGCTTTTCCTCAAAAGATAATACTTGCCGACATGAAGGTGGCCGATACAGGTACAATTGAAGTTGAAATGGCTTCAAAGGCAGGTGCAGATGTGGTAATGGTCCTGGCAGGAGCTGATGATTCAACGATCATTGAATCTGTGAAAGCTGCAAAAAAGTATGGCGTCAAGATAATGGCAGACCTGATATCTGTGGCAGACCCCTCATCAAGGGCAAAGGAACTTGAAAAAATGGGTGTGGATTATATCAATGTGCATTCAGGTATTGACCAGCAGATGGTGGGCAGAGATCCTCTGGACATTATATCCGAGATCGTAAAAGTTGTCTCCACTCCCATTGCAGCTGCAGGTGGTCTTGATGCTGCAGGTTGTGCCAGGGCAGTGCAGGCAGGTGCAAGCATCGTTATTGTAGGTGGCAACATCATCCGGTCTGCAGATGTATATGCTTCTGCCAGGAAGATAAGGGAATGTGTGGATTCTCCTTCCGTGGTACAAGTTCCAAAGCTTTCTCAGGATTCTGAGATCCGCAAATTGTTAATGGAAGTTTCAACTCCTAATATCTCAGATGCCATGCACCGTAAAGGTGTCATGAAGGATATCCGTCCCATGCTGAAAGGTAAAAAAATGGTAGGTACTGCTGTAACTGTACAGACCTTCGGTGGTGACTGGGCAAAGCCTGTTGAGGCCATAGATATGGCAAAAGAGGGAGATGTCATTGTTATCTACAATGGCAGGAGAGATATTGCTCCCTGGGGTGGTCTGGCTACTCTCAGTTGTCTGAACAAGGGTATTGCCGGGGTAGTTATAGACGGAGCTGTAAGGGATATTGATGATATCAGCACCATGAGCCTGCCGGTGTTTGCAAGCAGCTATGTGCCTAATGCCGGTGAACCCAAAGGTTTTGGTGAGATCAATGCCGAGATCACCTGCGGGTCACAGACCGTCAAACCGGGTGATTACATTGTAGGCGATGATAATGGTGTTGTTGTGATACCTAAAGAAAACGCCTATGAGATCGCAAGAAGGGCTAAAGAAGTGGAAAAGACCGAGAAGCGCCTTTTCGAGGAGATCAAAAGGGGTGCCACGCTTTCAGAAGTGATGCAGCTTAAAAAATGGGAGAAACAGTGATATGATAGAACTCCTCAAAGTCCTTGTATGCCTGCCTTTCCTTGTATATTCGTGTTATTCCGATATCAATACCCGCCGTGTTTCCAATAAGGTCTGGCCGATCATGCTGGGTGCAGCTTCACCCTTTATAATTTATGAGATGATCACTTTCGGGTTACCGTATATTTTCAGGACTGTACTTTCTTTTGTCGTGATATTCGTTTTTGTTTACATACTCTTCATGTTGCATGCTTTTGGGGGAGCAGATGCAAAAGTGCTCATGGTCATCTCTATCATCCTTCCTGTTTTCCCTGAATTGTCACTGGGTTCTCTGCAACTTCCTTTGTGGGGAGTTCCTCTGCTTGATCTGTTCACATTCAGTGTTTTTGGTAATTCGGTGCTTCTGACCATCATAGTGCCCCTCGGTCTCTTGCTTTACAACCTGGTGACAGTTCCTCCGAAAGAACTTATAAAAAAGCCCTTGTATGCCCTCATAGGTTACAGGCAGCATATAGACAACCTGGAAGAAGGTCATTTCAGGCTGATAGAAAAGCATGAGGAAACGCCCAATGGCGTAGTTTCAAGATTTACACGCACAGGCACTTCCATAGATCGCGATATGATCCTTAAGCTGCAAGAACTGCACAGGAAAGGCTCAATAGGACAACATGTGTGGATCACTCCTGGTCTTCCTTTTATGATACCCATAACCGCAGGGTTCTTAGCTGCTGTTGTCTTTGGTGATCTCATATTCTACCTGTCCTTTAATTATCTGGTGCCTTTGGTCTGACCGGCAATGTTTAGTAACCGGCTCCACATATCTTGTTATGGAGGTATATCAATGGGAGAAAAGGACACTACTCAGGAAAAGCAAGACAAGGATAAGGAAGAGGTCGCAAGGATCAGTCCGATCCATCCGGGTGACAGACGGGGGCACGCGAAAAGCCATCTGCTGGATACATGTGAATGAGATCTCATTTACAACAGTTTACTTTTTATAAGGCAGGATGTCTGACCAGATCTCTTCTATATATTTGTCAGTTATCTCAGTTCCCAGTTTTTCTTTTGTCAGCCGGATGAATTCTTCCCGAAGGCCCATTATGCACTGGATGACGTTTTCTTTCTTATCATATTCAGTTCCA
>CALBTS010000619.1 GCA_937968035.1 uncultured Methanomethylovorans sp. | reverse complement strand
ACAGAGAAAGACATTTTCTGATATGCGGCCCACCTGAAATGGTCAGGTCCATGGAGGAAATGTTGGCCTTAATGAATATCCCAAAGGACATGGTCAAGAAGGAAGCATTGGCAGGATATTGACAAATGGAGAGATTATATGAAAAGGATAGCATGGGGAATAACAGGTTCGGGAGATCTTATAAAAGAGACTTACAATACAATGGTAGATATTAAGAAAAAAACAAATATTGAATTCATGGTGTTCCTT
The DNA here is from genome assembly GCA_937968035.1 of uncultured Methanomethylovorans sp. GTDB lineage: Archaea > Halobacteriota > Methanosarcinia > Methanosarcinales > Methanosarcinaceae > Methanomethylovorans. The sequence goes on along the minus strand of CALBTS010000619.1, from coordinate 43,001 downwards.
TCCAAAGAAGGAGAAACGGTTATGAAGTGGTACAGAATGTGGGATGATATACAGAGAGATTTCCCTAACTTCAAAACAGATGCTGGCCCAAACTCCCCTTTCATTGCGGGACCTTTGCAGCTTGGACATTATGACATGCTGATAATTGCACCTACTACGGCCAATACTGTGGCAAAGATAGTTCATGGCATTGCCGATAACCTTGTGACAAATGTCGTTGCGCAAACGGCTAAAGGTGAAACACCAATTTATATCCTTCCGGTAGATCGACAAAAGGGAACAGTGACAACCTATGCTCCCAACGGAAAGGAAATGAAACTGAAAATGAGAGACATAGACATAGAGAACACTGAAAAGCTGTCCCGCATGGAGAATATTACAATACTTGACAGTCCTGAGGACCTATATAGAATAATTGGTATTCCAAAGGAATGAGTTTTCAAATATAAGTGAACCCTTCATTTATATAAGGCTCACCTATTCCGTTTCCCGGAACCAGCGTGTTCAGAACGCAGAATACAGAATATGCTGCTATGATGCTGTCCAGAGCATCGCCATCAGCGTTCTGCAGAGCCTTGTCCCGTATATCTTCGGGCAGATCCAATGCCTTTCTTTCAAGATGGTCCAGAATATATTCCCTGGATTTTCGTTCTTTTGTTCCTTTTCCTTTATAGGAAATATACAATCCTTCTTTTTTCAGTGCAGAGGCGGGGCATATTTCCATAACCCATGGAACATCTGCCCTCGGAGACTGCATGGGCAAAATACTGGCAGCACCCGAGATCACAAGAGGTCTTATAATGTCCCTTATACCAAAATATGTCTGTCTGTACAATCTTAGGTTATAAACACAAAAGGGAGCTTTTACCTCTTTGTCCGTTGCTCTTTTGAGCTCCACGTTCCCTGAAAGTCTACGGTTTCTATCTCTGAACTCATCTTCACTGGTATAGAGTTCCGGGAAATGCCGGATGAACTCGTTCCAACCGAGCCCCTGCATGAGAGGTAGCGGAATTCCAAAGGGAAAATCCATGCCAAAAATAGAACTTTTACTGGAGCATATAAGGCCAAGCAAAAAACGAAGACAAGGTTCCCTGCCCAGGTTACTTGGATCTACTTCGCTAAGAGGGTAACATTCCACAATACCTAATCTGTTCCCGGACACTTTACCGTGGCTGAGCCAGATCTTATAACAGGCGGACTTGGCACCGCTGAAATCCACACCAAAGAGATCTCGCTGGCAAGTTACCGCCTGGATCATATTTTTAGTTATCCCTGGTACCTGCAATGAACTCAAGGGTCATGTTGTAGGCTTCATCGTCAGTGAACTGTCTGGGAGGATGTTTCATGAAATAAGCAGATGGGGAATAAAGTATACCACCAATGCCTCTGTCCAGCGCAAGCCTGCAGCACCTTATGGCGTCAATGACAACACCTGCAGAGTTGGGAGAGTCTTCTACCGAAAGACGCAACTCGATGTTCATAGGCACATCACCGAAAAGCTTGCCTTCCATCCTGAGGAAACATACTTTGTTGTCGTTCTGCCATGGCACATAATCACTTGGACCCACATGGATATTATCGTCGTCCAAACGCTTGCCTACCACAGACTGCACAGCTTCGGTCTTGGACTCTTTCTTAGAGGCAAGCCTGCTTCGGTTTAGCATGTTAAGGAAATCAGTGTTACCCCCGGTGTTCAACTGATATGTTCTTTCAAGTTTTACGCCCCTCTTGCGGAAAAGGTCAACAAGGGTGCGATGGGTGATGGTAGCACCAAGCTGGGCTTTGATATCATCCCCGATTATGGGAATACCCTTCTCAGCAAAACGGGCAGCCCACTCAGGGTTGCTTGCGATGAAAACAGGCATGTTGTTAACAAAGGCCACACCTGCCTCAAGAGCACATTCAGCATAGAACTGGGTGGCCTGTTCAGATCCCACTGGCATGTAATTTAAAAGTATCTCAGCCCCGGAGTCTTTCAATTCCTTAATTATCTGCTCTTTTTCAGATTCAGGTGCATTTGAAACGATGAACTTACGAGAATCATCATAATCTGCCATGTGCTCTGAAACCCCATCCAACACCTTTCCCATCTTAACGATGACACCTGTTCTTGGAACACTACAACAGAACACAGTAGTACAGTTGGGCAGGGCAAAGATCGCGTCTGACAAGTCTTTTCCAACTTTTCTGCTGTCTATATCAAAGGCAGCTACCACTTCTATATCAAAGGGCTTATAACCACCCAGATCCCAGTGCATCAGCCCTATGGCATCCTTTGGAGATTTATCTTTATAGTACTCAATACCCTGAATGAGCGAACTGGCACAGTTACCAATTCCGGCAATAGCTATCTTTATTTTGCCCATTAGATTACCTCATGATCAAAAGAATTGAAGAATATGAAACCACATGATAAATTTAAACTTCATAATGGAGACGGGGTAATAAAAAGGTTTCTAAATACAAATATTCACTGACCTGCCTTTCCAGCAATGGAACTGGCATATATGAAATGTTGCATATATGTTCGAAAGTTATATAATTTTACAGGTTGTAGTCAGAAAGTGTGGGGAATTGCAAATTGGTCTTCAGCCATGCATACACATCCATATAGACAATAGCAGATGGAGATGACTAATAATGAAAGACGTATTACAGGAAATTTCTGAGCAACTTGACAAATTGGATACATTGGAAGAAGCCATTGATGTAGCCATCAAGCTTGAAGAAGACGGTAGGGCATATTACCTTAAAAGATCAGAATCAATGCCTAACCCGGCTGCCCGCGAGATGTATGCATTCCTTGCCGGGGAAGAGGAAAAGCACGCTGAGATGCTGAGAAAGTTCAAGAACGGAGACAAGAAAGCTGCACATGTCGAACACCATTTCCCGGACTTTACTCCTTCTCTGACACAGGAATTCTCTGACAAGAAACTTGAAGAGATAGGCATCCTGCTTGCTGCCCTGCGCTTTGAGTACAAGAGCGAGTATTTTTATACGGAACTTGGAAGAAGAGCAACAGAGCCTGAACAAAAAGAGTTCTTTGACAGGATAGCTGCAGCGGAAAGAGGACATTACAGGCTTATAGATGAAATGCTGCAGGCTGCTACAGAGTTCAGGATGCAGACATAAAGGAGAGATGTAAGTGGGAAATGATATACAAACAGTGCAGATATCCGAAGGTATTTACTGGGTAGGTGTTGTAGACTGGAACCTGCGGGATTTCCATGGATACGAGACACCTAAGGGTGGAACCTACAACTCATATCTGATAATAGATGAAAAGATCACACTTATCGACACTGTAAAAGCACCTTTCTTTGAAGAGATGCTGAGCAGGATCTCTCAGATAGTGGATCCTTCGAAGATAGACTATATTGTGTCCAATCATGTGGAGATGGACCATTCCAGCTCCCTGCCTGCAATGATGGAAGTAGCTCCAAAGGCAAAGCTATTTTGTTCTGCTAAAGGCAAAAAAGGCCTTTTCGAACATTATCGTGAAATGGGATTCGAGAAATGGGATATCCAGGTAGTGAAGACCGGGGATGAGATAAGTATCGGAAAGAGGAACATGCAGTTCATTGAGGTTGTGATGCTGCACTGGCCTGACAGCATGCACACATATCTCAAGGAAGACAGGATACTCTTCTCTAACGATGCATTCGGACAGCACATAGCAACCTCGGAAAGGTTCGAGGACCAGGTAGAAGGCGTTATGGAGGACGCCGAGATATATTACGCCAACATCCTCATGCCTTTTGGCAAACAGGTGCTTGGTTATGCTGAGAAGGTAAAGCAGATGGGGCTCAAGTTCGATATGATAGCCCCTGCGCATGGAGTGATATGGAGAAAGGAACCTGAAAGGATAATCGAATCCTATGTCAAATGGGCCAATGCTGAGGCAAAACCACAGGTGCTCATAGTGTATGACACAATGTGGAACAGCACTGAGATAATGGCAAAGGAGATCCTGGAAGGTGTGCAATCCGCTGGAGTGGATGTGAAACTCAGGAACCTGCGTAAGAACGACTGGAGCAAGATAATAAAGGAACTTATGGATGCATCGGTAGTTGCTATAGGCTCCCCTACGCTGAACAATGGTATGTTCTTCACTGTTGCAGGGTTCCTGAGCTACATGAAAGGCCTCCAGCCAAAAGGCAAGAAGTTCTTCGTCTTCGGCTCTTATGGCTGGGGCGGCGGTGCAGTGAAAGGTGTTGAAAAAGAACTCTCAGAATCAGGTTTTGAGATCGTGGAACCTGGATTCCAGGTTAACTTCAAGCCTTTTGAAGAAGACCGTGCCAAATGCAGAGAGATCGGGAGCCGGCTTGCTTCCCTTGCAAAGGAATAAATCATAGTACATAAGAATAGTCTTGGAACAAAGGAGTGTTAACGTGCAATTCAATACCCCACTTGAAGAGGAGTTTTTTGAAAAGTCTAAGAAAAATGCGATCCAATCCGGATACAGGCTGAACCCCGACTATGATGTGGTAGTTACAGCGGTGAAGGGAATATCCAACAATAAGAAGCAATATGGAGAATGGTATTGCTTCTGTCAGAAAAGGACGGGGGATAAAGAGACTGACAAGAAGATCATCTGCCCCTGTGCGGCCAGGAATCGCGATATAGAGATGCGTGGGTCCTGCAGATGTGGCCTGTATATTAAATAAGTACGCTTTAAAGTACAGTTTATGATATCCCTTTCAAAGGGATACATGATCTTTTTTTGATCTATCATTTTGACAAGAGTTTTTAATGTATCCTATCTGATGGATACATTCTGTGACCGGGAATTAACAACAGTCAGCAAATACTTAAATAATACAGGGTTAAATCCGTTATAGATATAAATGGGTACCTTATGAATGGGGGCATAGAATGAATACAAGTACTGAAAGGGATGCATGTACGATAGAGAAGGAACTAAGCAAGGACGAATTGCTTTACGCTCTGGAAAAGCAGAAAGAGGCATTTGAAAGGTTAAAGGTACTGGAGTCTATCATCAATAGCAGTCCTTTTATTGCTCTTTCAAGGGACCCTTCAAAGGATCTTGCTGTCGTGTTCATTTCCGATAATATCTCACAGTTCGGCTACAAAGCCGGAGATTTTACATGCAAAATGTCCTATGAGGATATCATACAGCCGGATGAACGTGAATATGTTAAATTGGAAACTATCGAGAACTGCAAGGAAGGAAGCAAATACATCACACTTAAATACAGGATAATGACAGAAAAAGGGGAAACTAAGCCCGTGGAAGAGAGAACTTTCATACAACGTGACCCTCAGGGAAATGTCATGTACCTGCAAAGCATTATATTCGAAACGCATGGGAAATGTAGTATCTGATAATATGTTCTACACATTTGCTATATCTGGCAGGCAATAAAGTGAGAAGGGTATTTACCATAGGCGAAACTTTCTACGATATAACTTTCCGTGAAAAGGTACCTGCTTCCGGAACCCCCGGCGGTGCTATGCTCAATACTGCCGTTTCTCTTGCAAGGTGCGGGATAGATGTAACACTGATTAGCGAGTTATCTGCAGACCATTTAGGCAGCACTATAAATGACTTTCTGATGTCCAATGGAGTGAATACCGAGAACATATACAGATATGTAGGAAAAACTCCTCTTGCACTGGCTTTTCTGGATGAGATGAATGATGCAGAATATGTCCTTTATGAAACATATCCCCATGAACGGTTACAGATACTGAACCCTGTTCTCAGAAAAGGCGACATCATACTTTTTGGGTCTCTGATGGCAGTATCAGAGCAGGTGAGAGAGAAACTTTTGGACATATTGAAAAATGCCAGAGATGCCGGAGCGATCATCCTATATGACCCGAACCTCAGGGAATCTCTGCTGAACAATATTGGAACTATACGTAACATGGTGCAGGAGAATATATCACTGGCACATGTGGTTCGGGGTTCACATCGGGAGTTTGAGATTATTTTTGCAGCAGAGAGTGTGGACGAGGTATATGAACGTGTAAAAGAATCCGGTTGCTACTGCCTGATATATACAAAAGAGAACAGAGGAGTATGGCTGAAAGCAGGTGAAAATGAAACATATTACCCGGTATCGATGGTGGAAACTGTGAGCACCATAGGTGCCGGAGATAGTTTTAACGCCGGCCTGATATACGGTCTGCTTGCTCTGGATAATGATAGCTTTTTTACTGAGTGCATCAATGAAACTAACTGGAATTCTATAATAGAAACTGCAATAAGCTTTGCTGCCCACGTATGTACACAGAACGAGAACTATATCTCTAAGGATTTTTCAAATTCATTTAACAGGAGAATGGCATGAGAACCGAGGAAGCCCTTTTGGAACTGGAAAGCTCCCCTGAGGGGCTATCGAACGAAGAAGCCAAGAAAAGGCTTGTAAGGTACGGGCCTAACCAGCTTGAGGAAAAGAACAGGGTCACGCCTTGGAAGGTTTTGGTGCGGCAGCTGGCAAATGTAATAGTGTGGGTACTGGCTGCTGCTGCAATAATATCGTTGATGGCCCACGAGGTTATCAATTTCTGGGCTATAATCGGTATCATCCTGTTTGTAATACTTATGGGTTTCCTGCAGGAATACAGAGCAGAAAAGGCCATGGAGGCCTTAAAGAAATTCGTGCAGCCGGTCACACGAGTGCACAGGGAAGGAACACTGAAGGAGATACCTTCCAGTGATGTTGTTCCCGGGGATATACTGGTGCTTGAAAGCGGAGATATGATACCAGCCGATGCTCTCGTGATGGAGATGGTGGGGCTTCGGATAGAAGAAGCGGCACTGACCGGGGAGAGCATGCCTGTGAACAAAGAAAAGGATGAGATGATCTTTGCAGGCACACAGATAGTACACGGTAAATGCAGCGCTCTTGTGATTTCCACAGGCATGGGAACTAAACTTGGAGAAATCGCCGGACTTGTACAGCAGGAGGAGGAAACAACCCCCCTGCAGGAGAAGATAGCGAAGCTCGCCCGTACACTGGCCATCATAGCCCTGATAGCTTCTCTGGTCACTTTGGTCACGGGCATATATAAGGGAGCTCCAGTGGCAGAGATGCTCTTGATCGCCATTGCGCTGGCTGTGGCGGCAGTGCCGGAGGGTCTGCCCCTTACCATGACCATAACCCTTGCCAATGGGATGCGACACATGGCAAAACAAAATGCCATTGTGAGAAAAATGCTGGGTGTGGAAACACTGGGCTCTACAACTGTGATCTGTACTGATAAGACCGGTACCCTTACCCGCAACGAGATGATCGTGAGGAGGATCATCCTTCCAGGCAGGGAACTTGATGTTACCGGAACGGGATATGAGCCTATAGGCGAACTGCTTAATGATAAGACTCCTGTTGACGTTGAGCATGACAAAGGGCTGGAACTGTTGCTCACAGCCGGAGCCCTGTGCAACAATGCGTCACTGGAAGAATTAAACAACGAATGGAAAGGTGTCGGGGACCCTACGGAAATTGCCCTGTTGGTGGCTGCAGCTAAAGCAGGGATATGGAAGGGAGAACTGGATGATGAGCTTCCAAGGTTGCAGGAAGTCATCTTCACATCTGAAAGGAAGATGATGAGCACACTGCACGATACACAGGAGCAGGAGATGGCCTTTACAAAAGGTGCTCCTGAAATGGTGCTTGACAGGTGTACGCGCATATATGGTCCTTCCGGAGTGCGGGACCTTACGAAGCAAGACAGAGAGGAAATGCTGGAGAAGAACCTTGAGCTTGCGCAGAGAACATATCGTGTGCTTGCACTGGCTTACAGGCCTCTGAACAGTAAGAGCGAGGAGCTTGAGAAAGATATGATCTTCCTCGGACTGGTGGCTATGCTGGACCCGCCCCGGGAAGAAGCAAAAAGTGCCATTGAAACCTGTCATAAGGCGGGGATCAAGGTTGTCATGATCACAGGGGATAATCAGGAGACTGCAAAGGCTATAGCCAGGGAGATCGGCCTCTTTGATGGTACTGTGTGCCTGGACAATATCACTGATGAGAAAATAAGGAACATTGTGGCTGACGGAGCCATCACTGGCACTGAACTGGACGAGCTTGATGATGCAGAGTTCAAGAGCGTGGTGGAAGGGATCAATATCTATGCAAGAGCACGGCCGGAACAGAAGCTGAGGATCATCAAAGCGCTGCAGGACAAGGGACAGGTGGTGGCCATGACAGGCGATGGGGTCAATGACGCTCCCGCCCTGCGTAAAGCCGACATCGGCATTTCCATGGGTGTCAAGGGTACCGATGTGGCGCGTGAGGCCAGTGTAATGGTGCTGCAGGATGATAATTTCGCCACCATCGTGGAAGCTGTGAAGATGGGCAGGGGTATCTACGCCAACATAGAGAAGTTCACCACATACCTGGTATCCCGTAACTTCACGGAGATGATGCTTATCCTCATTGCAATAACCCTCCTGGGTTTCAACTATATACCCTTGCTGGCTCTCCAGATACTGTTCATCAACATGTTCAATGAGGTCGTACCTGCCATATCTCTGGGTATGGACCCGGTGAGAGATAGCATCATGCACAAGAAACCCCGTGACCCGAAAGAAGAGATCCTGAGCAGGCGAAACCTGGTGCTTGTGATCAGTATCGCACTTACGATGAGCATTGTGTCATTCCTGGTGTTTCTGATAGCTGATCCCTTTACTGATTTGCAGAAGGCAAGGACGCTCACTTTCGTGACCATAGTCAGCATGGCACTGTTCGTACCCAACGCCTTCAGATCCCTTGATGAGCCTGCCATAAGAATGGGACTGTTCTCCAACAGACTGATGCTGACAGGAATGTTCATCACCTTGCTGCTGATCCTGTCCGTGGTGTACATACCGCTGTTACAGATGGTCTTCGAACTGACACCCTTAAGCCTTGAGGAATGGATGCTGCCCATTGGAGCTGCTTTCCTTACACTGCTCATAGCAGAGGGGATCAAGTTAGTTGCCAGAGGCCGCAAAGAGGATGCAGGCATAATGGCCCAGTGCGGATCTTTAGAGAGAACAGTGGATAAATAAAATAATGCATAGGTCTTCACAGACAGCATGCATTTTTTTACTTTCTCATTCATTGCTGTTCTGAATAGTGTATCTTTCTCACAGAGTACCTGTTGATATTAAAAAAGTAAGATGTATTAATATTCCTGTTCTGTTTTTAAGGAGTATGTGAAGCACTTGGATCCCTGTATTATCCAGGACATCTTTTGTTGGTTGGTTGGTTATGCACAATTATATGATGTCTTCGCAGCAGGGTGTTGGTGGTGGCTTCACACCCGACTCCTTGGTTTAAACAATCGCCCGAACATATTTGAATGTTTCTAAATCGTTCCATAGCAAACAGAACTAACAATATTCTTACACCAATAATAAGGTAAAAAGATTATTAACATATCAGGACATCATCCAGTGTTAATGAGCGGAAAAGAAAGACTGCTGGAGCCTGAACCTTATATTTTGCCTGATATGGTCATGCGGAAGGTCCATGATGCTATGCAGGAAAATGTGACAGGTATGGTGGAACTGTTCAAGGTGCTCTCAGACCCCGTAAGGATACACATCCTCAAAGCTCTGGAGGTGCAGGAGCTATGCGTATGCGTGCTTGTGGAAATAACAGACTATAAACACTCTGCATTATCATACCACCTGAAACTGCTCAAAGGAGCAGGGCTCGTGGAATCCACGAGGAACAAGAACTATCAGATATATTGTCTCACGGACCTGGGAATGTCCCTGCTCAAAGCTATCGAAAGAACGTTCGATCAGTGACTTTCCGTAGGCTGTGCAGTATTAAGCTTCACATACTTCACACCCTTAAGCGCCATCAGCTTCTCAGCTATTGTCTTTACCTCCTGACCCTCTCCATCCAGGATAATTACTTCCAGGCAGTTGTCATGGTCCAGGTGGATATGTATAGAGGTCTTGATCAGAGAAGAATGGTCATGCTGTATCTCAGTGAGGGAGCTGGTCAATCCGCGCTTGGTATGGTCATAGATCAGAGTGATGGTAGCAACACGCCTGCCTTTCACATCGCTCATCCATTCGTAATGCGTGATGTAGCTTCTGATGGCATCCCGTATACCCTCTGAACGTGATGAATATCCTCTTTGTTCGATAATGCCGTCAAATTTCGTAAGAAGGTTCTCGGGCAGAGAAACACCAATTCTCATTAATTCTTGTTCCATTGGATCACCCATAAATAAGATACGTAGATCTACTAATGAAAGTAAAGGCTAATAACATTTTGTATGTCTTAATGATAGGTTTATTAAGATAAATAGTACTTATATGGGAAAATATAATAAAAGAACATTGCCATAGAGGTACATGATGAAAGGCGAACAATTATACTCAGGAAAAGCAAAGACGATATACAGGACCGAGGACCCTTCGAAGTACATATCCGAGTTCAGGGACAGCCTTACCGCTTTTGATGGAAAGAAAAAGAGCGAAGCTTCAAAGAAAGGATATTACAATGCCCAGATATCAAAAAAGCTCTTCGAGCTGCTGGAAAGCAAGGGTATCAAGACCCACTATATAAAGATGCTTTCAGACACTGAGATGCTTGTGGAAGCTGTGGACATCATCAAAATAGAGGTCATACCCCGCAACATCGCTGCAGGCTCCATCACACGCAGATACCCCATAAAGGAAGGCACGGTTTTCAAGAAACCTGTCATCGCCATGGACTACAAGAGTGATGAATACGGCGACCCCATGCTCAACGAAGACATTGCCGTAGCTCTGGGTGTCGCCACATACGAAGAAATAGCCACAATAAGACAGCTTGCCCTCAAGGTCAACGATATCCTCATCGAATACCTTGATGAACGCGGCATAGCCCTGCCAGACTTCAAACTGGAGTTCGGAAGGAAAGATGGACAGATCCTGGTAGCCGATGAGATATCATGTGATACATGCCGCTTCTGGGACAAGGAAACAGGAAGGTCCATGGACAAGGATATCTTCCGCTTTGACAAAGGAGATCTGACAAAAGCATATGAAGAGGTAGCAAAACGTATAATCCCTGAGATATTCCAGTAAGCCATCAAAGGGGTTGCTATCATGGGGAAATACGATGTAATAGTTGTCGGCGCAGGCGTTACAGGATTACTTTCGGCTTTGGTACTTGCAAAGCATGGAAAAAAAGTCCTGATACTGGAAAAAAGCAAACATGTGGGAGGCAACTGTAATAGTTATGTAGTGGATGGGTTCCAGGTGGACACCGGGGCACATGCCATCACACACCTCATCGAAGGTCCGCTGAAAAGGCTCATGGAGAGCTACTTCGACTACCTGCCCGTATTCGAGGACTACGGAAACTATTTCATCCGCACGGACAAACGTCTTGTGAAAGTACCTTCCAATATCAAGGAATTCGTGACTTTCGACGTATTGCCCAAGATGGACAGGCTGGTACTCAGCCAGGCTGTCACCAAAGCCCTTACATATAGGACTTTCGGAATGGACCTGTCCAAACAATCCGTATGTGAATTCCTTCCCAAGAACCTCTCACAGGATACTTACGACTTTGCCAATACGATATCTTATTTCCTTACAGGCAAGGACATGAAACATACATCAGCACAGAGGGTACTTGAAGGGAGTGCATTCGTGCGGGACAGTGTAACACCAGAACAGTTGGATGAGATCCTGAAAACAGAAGAAAGGAACGGTCAGGAAGAAAAAGTACTGCAGAACCTGATCCCATTGAACCTGCATACTTCACTGCAAACCCGGCTGAACAAGGTATCAAGTCCCCTTACAACCCTGGGCAGGCTTGCCACTAACAAGGTAAGCTATTCCCAGGGATATCCGCGTAAAGGCCTCAAATCACTCCTTAATGCCATACTATATTCCCTGCCCAAGTCAGTAGAGATCATGGTGGAGAATCCTGTGCATAAGATCCTGACAGAGGAGGGAGTAGTAAAAGGCGTGGTGGCAGACGACACATACCTTGCTGACATGGTAATACACACAGGTTTTGCAAAGGATCTGCCATGTCTTGTAGAAGATCTGCCTTCCTCCTATGTCAAAGAACTAGAAGGCATCGTACAAACAAAAAGTCTTACTATCTGGCTTGGGCTGGACACTACAATGGAAGCTTTTAATTACATAGGTTCTGAGATCTGGTTCAGGGACAAGGCCTACTGGGCAATGCCCATCAGCAACTATGACTCATCCCTTGCGCCTGAAGGAAAACAACTGGTAGGTTTTACTTTTGTAATAGACCCGGAAAAGGATGACAGCTCTGAGATCAAAAAGGCCTATGAAACAATATACAACGCCGTTCCCGGCATCGAGGAACATGTAGAAATGAAGCATGAACAGATCATTGTCCCTGAAAAAGCTGCTGTTACCATTGATGGGAACTTTGCGGACATCAGGACGCCCATAAAGAATCTGTACGTTGCGGGAACAGACACAGACAGGCGCAGTATGGGCATCACCCGTGCTGCATATTCTGTTATAGAGATGCTGCGTGTACTGAACATAGATGGTAACCTGCACAGGAGAGGAGGCCGGAACTCATCTCCTTAATACCATGGTCCGCAACCTGTCTGCAGCACTCTCGGTACGGTCAGCAATGCGACCTATGTTCTTGGAAAGTTCCAGGAAGAAATAAACACCTCCGCCACCAAGCAATTCTTCCTTCTCGAATATCTGTTTCATAACTTGTTTTTCGATAATGTCCACCTGGTGTTCCATTTCTTCTACCCTGGTAACAAGCTCCAGGGTTTCGTGTACATCCTTCTTCCCAAAAGAAGACTCAAGAAGCTCGCTTAGTGTGTCAACAAGAAGTTCATACATCTCCACTGTTGCCAGGGTCCTGGACATCAGTTCACGGAAACCCTCCTCGAGTTCTTTTGGTACCTGACAATTTCGCAGTGTTAGCCAGTAAGCTGCATCCTGACACTCATCAGAGATCGAATCCTGCGGTTTGAGGAAATTGAGGAGATCATCAGCATGGACCGGCAGCATGATCGTAGATGTAAGTTCCGCCCGTATGGTCTGTTTTATCACATCTGCCTCATGCTCAAGGATATCGATCTCATTATTTAGGCGTAGCACAGTGGTCGTGTCACATTCAAAATAAGCAGAAAGTTCCTCGCTTAACTTTCGGACAGCATCTCCTCCTTTAGTGGCATGCATGTGCAAAGGCCTGAAAGGAGATTTTGCAAAGACGCTTAGCACAGAGCGTATGTATTCCCTTTTCGTCAAATTCCTATCCCCATTAGTCCTGTGAATATCAGAGCTGAAGTTAACGCTGCCACAGGCACCGTGATTATCCAGGATACTGCTATCTTTCCTATCACACTTAAATCAACCGCTGCAAGACCGCCTGCAAGACCGACACCTATCACAGATCCGACAAGTGTATGAGTGGTTGAGATAGGCAGGGAACTATAACTGTGCAGCACCACAACAGACGCAGTGGCAAACTCTGCACAGAAACCCCTTGTGGGAGTAAGTTCAGTTATCTTGTTACCAATGGTCTGTATCACTTTATAACCCCATGTAGCAAGCCCAAGCACCATCCCGAACCCGCCGATCACCATGATCCACGTGGGTATCTGCACACCATTCATACCCAGCACATTAAGTCCTGCATACAAAGGACCTATTGCATTTGCAACATCATTGGAACCGTGAGCAAATGCCATATAACATGCGGTCATGGTCTGAAGATATACGAACTTCTTTTCAACTGCAAAAGGTTTGTCAGTTTTTTGGAGGATAAAACGAGACACCAGCATGAATAGAATATATGCTACAAGAGCACCCAGCAAAGGGGAAACCAGCCAGCTTGCCACGATCTTGACCAGAACTGACCAATGTATCTCACTGTAAGATATGATCCCATGATAGGCCGATACCAATCCAAAACCAAGAACAGAACCAACTATCGAATGAGTGGTGGAAACAGGAAGATTATAAAAAGTAGCAAGCGTGATCCAGAAACCTGCAGCCAGGATCGCTGCAAGCATACCGATGACCACAAGATGTGGATCTATCATCCTGATCTGTTCCACAGGCACAATACCTTTGGCAAGGGTCGAAGTGACACGCTTCCCAAAGAAAACAGCACCTAAGAACTCGAATACCGCCGCGATCAGGATAACCTGCTTAAGGGAAAGGGCACCACTGCCAACTGAAGTTCCCATGGCATTGGCAAGGTCATTTGCCCCTATGTTCCAGGCCATATATAATCCCGCAGCAACGAGAGCTATCACATAGGGATTAAAAATATCCATTTCCATTATCCTCCTATAACTACGTGGACAATTTAGGAAGATATAGATAAATGTAGGTACAATATTCTATATATCACTATATAGCCATATAGACCTAGAAGAAAGAATCAAGAGTCCTCTGGCACTTCAACTCTCTGATAAGACTTGCTTTTGGCCCCCATGCCTCAATGGGAGTTTGAAGCCTTGAGGACATATCCGCCAAAGCTGCACCTATGCTCTCGAACCTCTGCGGAGGATTCTGCAAAGCGTTGCGCGCAGCTTCCCTTACAACCCATACACCCAGAGGTGCCCAGTAATCGGGTGTGATCTCCCTTACCATGAACACCGTCGCCTGTCTACTGATACCGTTGAGGTACTCAAGGGCCCCAAGGCGTGCCGCATAATAACCACCTGCAAGACTGGAATATCCTTTTTTGCCGTCCATGCCCTCACCGTCGGCACCTATCCATGTGGAGTCACCCGACCATACAGCCCTGGGCATCCATATCTCTATTAGTTCATAGGAAAATACTCGGGGGATCAAGAGTATTTCGAAATGGTTACCGAAAGCTCCTCCGCTAAAGAGCATAATATCGCTTATCTGAGGATGATCCCGGACACTATGCAACAGATCCTTGCCCAGCATGTCGTCCACTGCTGTTATGGACCATCTGGTGGGTACCAGCTTGCGCTCTTTTCCGAGCAGTCCAATGGAAAGAAGACGGGTGATGTGGTCCTGAGAGATATTCGAGGAGATAAGCTCTGAAACAGCATCCTTTGCCAGGGCATCGTCATCATATACCAGATAATCGACCTTCTTTGGAACATGCGGGTTCTCAGTGATATCCAGATCCTTTAGATCGCCTGAAGGTCCCATAGGGGTCATTACGCTATCGAACTTCAATCTGTTAGACAGAGGCTTGTTGAACCAAGCTTCAGTATCTACAGGCGTTATAGAAAGGGCCAGTTCCTGAGATTTCAGGAGTAAAGGGTCTTTGGGATCTGCGGCATCCTTAACGTGCATGCGTGCACCTGCCCGCACAAGCCTGGAACGTGCTGCAATGATATCTCCAATGCCCATACTGAGCAGTTGTTTTGGGTCTTCAATTATGGAAGACTCATCTCCACCCATACCAGGAGGGACCATGGGACCCGACATCACTGAAGGATAATCATGCCTGCCAATGAAAACTGCCGGAGGAGAGGCTCCAAATATGGAAGTTGCTCCTTTACTGGTTATTACAGATGACTCTATGGACTTGAACTTTTCAAGAATGGGGCATACAGGACGTCCACAGAATCCTCTTCCCTTGCATTGTACACATTGATTATGGCTCAACTTTGCTCTTTATCCCCACATAGGATGCATGATCCTGCTTCAGGTATGTTCTTATCGAACCAGCCGGAGTGCTGCACGAACCTGCAGATATTGCACATACCTTCTACCTGGTCCTTTTGGTCCATGCCCTTAATCAACCTGGCAGAGAACTTCCTCACCTCTGCACGGACCTCTTCTGGGAAATCAACTTCAGCTCCTCTTTTCTCGCTCATGTACTGTGAAACGGCAGCCCTTGAAAGACAGAGGATATCAGCGATCTCCTGCTGGGTACATCTGTGTTCAGAGAACAAAACCCGTGCGATCTCTGCACGTATAGCCGGAAGGACTTTCTGCACCATGATCTCACACGTCGTTTTCAAAAGATGTACCTCCACTATCAGATCTTATGTTTATTCTGATAATCTTCAATGGCCATCCTTAAAGTATCCGGCGCAAAGTTCGAACAATCCATCTTGCCTGGGGGAAGACCACCCAACGCCTCGGCCACTTCTTCCTTTGTTATACGCCTGGCCTCTTCTAGGGTCCTGCCTTTTGCCATTTGCGTCACCATACTTGAAGTAGCGATAGCCGCTGCACAACCGAAGGTCTTGAACTTAACATCCGCCAGTACACCATCCTTTACCTTAATGTAGATGGTTATGACATCACCATCTGCAGGATTTCCCAGCTGACCCACTCCATCTGCATCTTCGATGACGCCTACGTTCTTAGGATCAGTGAATTCTTCCAGAAGTTTTCTGCTGTACATTATTTCTCCTCCTCGAAGGGTGACATCTGGCGCAGCTTCATGACGGCCTCCTCAAGAAGATCAACTACAAGGTCGATCTCTTCCATAGTGTTCTCTCTCCCCAGGGTGAACCTCAATGAACCATGTATATAATCTACACCAGGATCAATGGCCTTTAGCACGTGAGAAGCCTTTTGGGATTTAGAGGAACATGCCGAGCCGGTGGAAACAGCAACACCCTTCATATCAAGGAGCATAAGCAAAGATTCACCTTCCACATGCCTGAAACTCATGTTCACATTGTTCGGAAGACGCTTTTTTTCATGACCGTTAAGTCTTGCATACGGTATTCTGCTGCGGACCTTTTCTATCATAGAATCCCGCAGATGTTGCATGTGCTTGGAATCAGCTTCCAGTTGATCCCTGGCAATGGCCATGGCCTTTGCAAAACCCACGATACCCGGGATGTTCTCGGTACCCGGACGCAGCCCGCGTTCGTGGCCACCACCCTGCACAAGAGGCAGGATATTGACACCACTACGCAAGTATAGGGCTCCCACACCTTTAGGACCGTGGAGCTTGTGGGAAGATATGGACAACATATCCACACCCAGTTCATTCACATCAACAGGTATCTTACCCACGGACTGGACAGCATCGGTGTGAAGGACTATTTCCCGTCCTTCTATGAGCTCACTAATTTCCTTTATTGGCTGAACAGTTCCAATCTCATTATTGGCATGCATTATACTTACAAGAATGGTATCTTCTCTTATGGAATCCTCAAGGAACTGCATATCAACTATGCCTTCATTATCCACTGGCACATAGGTAACTTCGAAACCCTCTTTCTCAAGCTGCTCACAGGTGCGTAATACTGCAGGATGTTCTATAACGGAAGTGATAATATGCCTGCCCCGGGAAGAACACATGTATGCAGAGCCTTTTATTGCCATATTGTCAGATTCGGTGCCACCTGATGTGAAAATGATCTCCTGCGGTTCAGCACCCAGTGCTGCAGCCACCTGTTCCCGGGAAGAGGATAGTGCTTCTGCAGCTTCCAGTCCAAAAGAGTGTAAACTTGAAGCATTTCCGAACTTTTCACTAAAATAAGGGAGCATGGCCTCCAGAACCCTGGTATCCACATGTGTGGTTGCACTGTGATCCAGATATATACGTTTCATGCTTCACCTTGTGAATAACTGACGGATTTACTCCTTCCCATAAAATGAATAAATTTGATACTTTGGAAAATTAAAGGTAAGTAACTGGAAGATACGATTTACAGTTAAATTAAAGTGTTTAATCTTTGATCTGCTCCGGAGAAAAACCCCTTTCAACAAGAACGTCCTTCATGCGAGACAGATGGTTGCCCTGCAACTCAACAGCATTATCCCTGACAGTTCCACCACATGCAAACTTGGATTTCAGATAGGTCGATAGTTCGTGGAGGTCGATCTCATGTGCATCAAAACCTTCTACGACAGTCACTTCCTTCCCATACCTTCTTCTGTTGACCTTCACGGTAATTCTTTGCTGCTCTTTTGCTACTTCTTCGCAGATGCACAATTCCATTGGCAATCCGCATACAGGGCACATTTCTGAACTCATCTAGTGATATTTCCTCCAAGAACATTAAACATTTTGACCATAAACTATACTTAAATAGTCGTATAAAGTAAACAGCAATGATATTAAAACCTAATGGTGAATTAGTTGCATCTGACATTGAATTTGCAGAAGGTATAATAAGCCAGTCAAGGGGGCTTATGTTCCGAAAGAGCATTGCAGAAAGATATGCGCTTGTCTTCATACTACCTTCTCCCAGATCCGTTTCTGTGCACATGCTTTTTGTATTTTTTCCAATAGACGTGGTTTTTCTGGATGATAATAAGAAAATACTTGCCACTGCAAGATTAAAACCCTGGATAGGTTTGACACAGTCCCCTAAAAAGACAAAATATATTGTCGAAATGCACTCCGGCTCCATAGAGCGCTGCAAACTCATTCCCGGAGAAAACCTCACTATGGATCTTCCGTGAATAAAGGAACGGGGTTTAGGTCTAATGAAGGAATCTTTTTTAAACTTGAGTGCTTTTAAGCCTACATAAACACAGAAATGAATAGTAGTCTGAGGCACACAATGTTACAAGAGAACGATTTCAAGCTTATAACTGAAAAAATGGGAAGAGAACCCAACATTGTGGAACAGGGATGTTTCCTCAATTTGTGGAGCGAGCATTGTTCATATCGCTCCAGTGGACCTTTACTGAAGACTTTTACCACAACCGGCGAGAAGGTTATCATAGGACCTGGAGATGATGCTGCTATCGTGGACTTTGAAGACGGCTGGGTGCTTGCAATAGGTATGGAAAGTCACAACCATCCATCATACGTAGACCCCCACAACGGTGCTGCAACGGGTGTGGGAGGCATTGTAAGGGATATTATATCCATGGGAGCGAGACCTATAGCCCTTATGGACCCCCTGTATTTCGGGCCCCTCAATACCCCTAAGAACCTTTATCTTTTCGAACACATCATCGAAGGTATCGCAAGCTATGGTAATTGTATAGGCGTGCCTGTGGTAAGAGGAGAAGCATTCTTTGATGAGACCTATAGTGGTAACCCTCTTGTAAACGTCGCATGCATAGGACTTGCAAGGAAAGAGAACATAGTGACAGCAAAAGCCCAGAAGGCAGGAAATAAGATGATCCTCATGGGATCCACCACTGGCAGGGACGGGCTGGGAGGTGCATCCTTCGCATCCAGGGACCTTTCCGAGAGTTCCGAAGCAGAGGACAGGCCCAGTATCCAGATAGGTGATCCTTTCACAGAGAAACTGCTCATAGAAGCGACGCTGGAAGTAGTCGGAGCAGGATATGTGAGATCCTGCAGGGACCTGGGTGCAGCAGGCCTTGCGGGTGCCAGTTCAGAAATGGCATCCAAGGGAGATATGGGAATGCAGATAATCGCTGATAATGTCATACTCAGGGAAAAAGGCATGGTGCCTTACGAGATCCTCATTGCAGAATCCCAGGAACGTATGCTCTTTGAAGTAGAACCGCAGAACGTGGAAGCTGTACTGGCCATAGCAAAGAAATATGATCTGAACGCCAGCATGATAGGAGAACTCACTGAAAGACCATATTACACAGTGGATTTCAAGGGAGAGACTGTTGTCGATATCCCGATCAAACTGCTTGCTGAAGGTGCACCCACCTGTGAAATGCCTGCCAGCTCACCCGCCGAAAAAATATCATGGGAAAAGCCAGAAATGCCAGTTGATCTTAAACAGGCACTTTTGAACGTGCTTTCCTCTCATAATGTGGCATCAAAGGAATGGATATACAGACAATATGATCACGAAGTGCAGATAAGGACCACGGTAAAACCAGGAGATGATGCTTCCGTATTACGCATAGAGGGCAATAAGGGAATAATACTCTCATGCGGCTGCAATCCCAGGCATACCATGCTGGACCCCTATCATGGGGGAAAGGGTACTGTTTATGAAAATGCCATGAACATTGCAGTCAAAGGAGGTAAAGGACTGGCCCTTGTGGACTGTCTGAATTTTGGCAACCCTCAAAGACCTGATATATACTGGTACTTCAAGCATGCCATACTTGGATTGGGTGATGGTGCCAGAGAATTGCAAATACCCGTGGTAGGTGGGAACGTATCACTATATAATGAAAGTGATGAATTTGATACTGCGATCCTCCCCACTCCATCCATAGGGGTCGTGGGAACAACAAATAATGTTGCAGGTACCCCCCTGTCCTCTTTCTCTAATGTGGGTGACACGATAATACTTGTTGGAGAGACACGGGATGAGCTGGGAGGTTCCGAATATTACAGCCTGCTCGGTAAGAAGATGGACGGTAACGCTCCTAAAGTGCCTGAGAATGCTACCTCTATAGTGGATTCTGTGATCAGCGCCGTGAACACGGGAAAGGTCACGTCCTCCCATGATGTTTCATTGGGTGGATTGGGAATCGCATTCTGCGAGATGTGTACATGCATGGGAGCAGATGTGGATCTCAGTAAGGCCTGTGAGGGTCTGAGAGCAGACGATGTTCTTTTCTCTGAGTCTTATATAAGAGCCATCCTTACAACCCCTGAACCCAAAGTAATAGAGGAAGCACTGCAGGGGGTACCCTATGCGATCGTAGGTAGTGTGGGCGGCGACAAATTAAATATAAGGCTGGCCGAAACCTCCGTTGAGATCTCACTTCCCGAAATTGAAGTGGCAAGAAACAGCCTTATGAAACAGATGATGGAATAAAAAAGTGATGAAAAGATAAAATGGTCAGGTCTTTGAAAGACTGACCATCTTTATTTCTTGGTTGCATAATAGATCATATACAATGCGGACAGACCTACAAGGATGTAAACGATCCTTGCTATGATGCTGTAGCCGAATATAAGTGCCACCAGGTTCAGGTCCTGGGATATCCCGAAGAGTCCCCAGTTGAGGCCTCCGATTACAACCAAGACTAATGCTATCCAGTCTAACGTACTTTTCTCTGCCAAAAACTCACCCCCATGGTTTTGGTGAATATAAATATGTATAGCGTCATATATAAAGAATTTGACCAAATCTACAAGAGAGATTTTTGACTGATACATAAATTTGTCAGTGCTTACAAATTACAGGTTCTGCAGAAATACGCATGAATATACCAGCGTTAACAATGATCACAGAGAACACGGAAATCACAGAGAATTACTTAACTTCACTTTCCATTCTCTGTGAACTCTTGTGATCCAATAAAGATACTGGTGTTCTACAAAGACAAAAAGGAACTTTTTTAGAGGATTGTACATCTGCACCCTGAAATGTAGATGAAAGACCTATACAGAAAGACACTACAACAATTTTGTCCTTTACTATCAAAAATTAAAAAATAGTTCTTGCTTTCAGGCAAGACCCCTTTTTCTGGGAATAATCTGAACATCTACATTTTTGCCATAAGGACAAGCAAGATTACATATTGTACATTCCATAAATCCACGTTCTGTTATCCTGCGGATATGCTTCTCCCATTTATGATCTATATCCTTTTCAAGTTCGTGTGCTACCACACATTTATCATATATCACTTTTTCACCAGGTGGAACTCCCTGTGACGGACCTGGAATAATCGCACCATAAGGACACGCTTTTACGCACAATGATTCTTGCTGGCACAGCGGTTGCTCTGCACACAGGTTCCGGGAAAAAGGCTGGTCGGGCATTAGTTCAGCGGTAGTGAGCAAAGCTATCCAGCGTACCCTTGGACCATATTCAGGGGTTATCACCTGAGTATTGTGGCCTATGAAACCAAGGCCTGCGAGATACGCTGCCACTTTCACATGCACTGAATGGGTGGGTGTCGCCTTGATGCCTTTATCATCCCATAGCCATTGAGCCAGTCTCCATGCACGTGTTTCCACCGTTTCGTAATATAGATTATAATATTCTGCTTCGCCTCCGCTAAAATCACCAGTACCGGGAGTACTTATTGCAGCGTTCATACCTTCGTCCCAGATCACCATACCCAGAACTACAAGTGATTTTGCATCCGACATAAATTCAGAAGGCTTTACAAGCCCACGTCCGGGTGGAAACTCGACATCCTCCATTTTGTTTATGTCTGAAACACCGAAAAGCTGGAATCCCTTTTCCATAGCTTTACTTCGTATCTCCTCTTTCAGATCCAATGTTTGTCTCCTGCAGAAAATTGTGCCTGCATAGTAAACAGCAATATGGGAGTATATAAAAAAAAGCTAGTATAATCTTCAATACCCATGATAATCTTCAACAGGCATTATCATATTAAGACAATGTATCCAGGCTATGGATCGCTTTCCTTTACAGCTTCTGCATACAGTTCTTTCAGGTTGGTGGGGATAGGGTTTGCTTGCAACAGTTTTGCGAAGTAGGTGAGATTGTGTACTATGTATCTAACAGTTTTGTTGGTATAAAGGTGTCTTTCACCACCGGCTGCAATGTAGCTTGGGCCCGGCCCGGCTGGCCCCACCCAATAGCTGTCTACATTTGGGGGCACCGTGCAGCCCAGGTGTGTCAGATTGAACAGAGTATTGGCAGCTACATCATGTGCTCCATCCTCATTGCCGGTAATAAGCACACCTGCAACCTTTCCGTAGAGGGGAAACTGACCAGTCTGCGGATCAGACTCCTCATAAGTTCCGTCCAACCTTTCTATCACCATCTGTGCCACAGAGGAACGAACACCGAACCAGATGGGAGAGCACATCACAAGGATATCGCATGCCTTTATCTTTGAAAGTATCAGTGGCCATTCATCGCCTTGACCTTCGTCTGAAGAAACACCAAAGGGAATTTTATGGTCCACGATCCGTATGCACTCACTTTTCACTCCCATATCTGAAAAAAGCCCCACAGCCTTGTCTATCAATGCTTGTGTATTAGAGATCTGTGGTGATCTCTTCAAAGTACAGTTCAGAAATAAAGCCTTTAACCCCATAAAAGGTACAAGTAATACAATAAATTAAAAAGATTTTTCTCCCCCATCTTTCATATATTAGCAAGTGACCACCACATGCATTTTTATGTATCAGATAAAAATAAATACCTATAATCGGACTATATATGAGATTCAATTACAGGATGACATCATGGACGAAGTACAGATCAAGGTTGAAAAAGCACATCCGAACGATTTCGGACGCGGCATCATTCGTCTGGACCCCAGCACTCTCCTGAGCCTGCAGCTCTCTCCCGGAGACATAGTAGAAATAACCGGTAAGAGGAGAACATGCGCTAAAGTGTGGAGAGCAGACCGTCAGGATTGGGGACAGGGTATTGTAAGGATAGATGGCTTCATCCGGCAAAACGCAGGAGTTAGTATAGGGGAAAGAGCTACCATCAAAAAAGCAGATTTCGAACCTGCTACACATTTAGTACTTGCACCTCCGGAAGGCGTGGTGATGGAGTATGGAGATCATATCAAAGAGATCATCAAACGGAACATATTGAAGCGGCCTTTTGTGGTAGGTGATGTAATACCCATCATCAGTTCCATGACACAGCCCATGACAAGTCAGTCCTCTGGAGGGCAGGCAATACCTCTTATTGCTGTTGAGGCTCAGCCCCATGATTCAGTGCTCATGGTCACTGAGAACACGGAGATCGAATTGCGCCAGAAGCCTGTAAGAGGGTATGAAAGCGCAGCCAGGGGGATCACCTATGAGGATATAGGCGGACTGGGGGATGAGATCCAGAGAGTAAGGGAAATGATAGAACTGCCTCTTAAACATCCTGAACTCTTCCAGCGGTTGAACATCGAACCTCCGAAAGGTATTATATTATACGGACCTCCCGGAACAGGAAAGACCCTTATAGCCAAGGCAGTGGCAAATGAATCCAGGGCAAATTTCCTCTACATAGCGGGCCCTGAGATCATGGGAAAATATTATGGTGAAAGCGAAGAGCGTATCCGCAAGATCTTCGAAGAGGCTGAAGAAGATGCACCATCCATAGTATTCATTGACGAGATAGACTCCATTGCTCCAAAGAGGCAGAACGTTACTGGTGAAGTGGAACGCCGCGTCGTAGCCCAGTTGCTCACTATGATGGATGGTCTGGAAGAGCGCGGACAGGTAGTGGTGATCGGAGCTACGAACCGGCTGGATGCTATCGATCCTGCACTGCGCAGGCCAGGAAGGTTCGACAGAGAGATAGAGATCGGTGTTCCAGATGCTGGGGGCAGGTTAGAGATCCTGCAGATACACACACGTGGAGTGCCTCTTGGAAGCGATGTTGATGAGAATTACCTTGAAGAGATAGCCAGGAACACACAGGCATTTGTAGGTGCGGACCTGCTGGCCCTTGTGCAGGAAGCTGCTATGCGGGCATTGAGAAGAGTCTTGCCGGACATAAACCTTGACGATGACCTGATCCCACAGGAGAAACTGGAGCAAATAGTGCTTATACGATCTGATTTTGAGAACGCCTTAAGAGAGATAGGGCCTTCTGCAATGCGTGAAGTGCTTGTCGAGATACCCTCTGTGAAGTGGGAGGACGTGGGAGGACTGGATAATGTCAAACAGGAGATCATTGAGGCTGTGGAATGGCCTATCACAAAGCCTGAGAAGTTCGTACAGATGGGTATAAAGCCTCCTAAAGGAATTCTGCTGTTCGGTCCACCCGGCACAGGCAAAACCCTTGTAGCACAGGCTGTTGCCAATGAATCCAACGCCAATTTCATCAGTATCAAAGGACCTGAGATGCTGTCTAAATGGGTGGGAGAGTCTGAACGTGCGATCAGGGAGATATTCAAGAAGGCAAGACAGGTAGCCCCATGCGTGGTGTTCTTCGATGAGATAGATTCAATTGCATCTGCAAGAAGTTCCATGTCCGAAGATGCAAAGGTCTCTGAAAGAGTTGTGAACCAGTTGCTTACTGAACTCGACGGCCTCGAAGCTCTGAAAGAGATAGTTGTGATCGCTGCAACTAACAGGCCGGACATGATCGACCCTGCCTTGCTGCGCGCAGGAAGGTTTGACAGGCTTGTACTTGTGGGCCAGTCCACGAGGGAAGGAAGGAGAAGCATCTTCCAGATACACACAAGAAATATACCTCTTGCAAGCAACGTATCTATTGATGAACTTGCGAACATCACGGAAGGATACGTGGGTGCTGACATCGAAGCAGTATGCAGGGAAGCTGTGATGCTTGCCCTGAGAGAGAACTTCAATATAGAGAATGTGGACATGAAGTATTTCATGGAAGCACTGAATAAGGTAAGACCCACCCTTTCCGAGAACCTTATGGGATACTATAAGAAGATACATGAGCTTTTCAAGGGCGGGATGCCGAAAGAAGAAACAAGCTCTTATATAGGATACAGATAAATATATGAAAAGTTTAGAGTTATCGGGTGAACTACATGACGAAGGTATTTGCTAAGAACCTCTCCAGCAAACAGGTAATGGCTACGGATGGCACTGAACTGGGTGTGCTCTTCAACATAGTCATGGATGGGAAAACAGGAGACCTCATTGACCTAATAGTCAAGCCGGACATGAGCCTTGACACTTCCAAGTACAGGACAGACGACCAGTACATTCTCCTTCCATTTACTTCTGTAAGAGCAATTAAAGACTACATAGTAGTAGATAAAAACACTGCATTAGGCAAACCTGTTGAATAAACGGCTTTTGCCTTTTATGTTTTTTAGATCAGGCTATGCTCCCGAAGATAGGTGATACCTTCAGCTGCTCCGGCCCCATAAGGTGATGCAGCAGTATAATCGGCAACTGACCTTAATTCCGGATCGCCGTTGCCTACAGCTATCCCAAAACCTGCCACTTCAAGCATCTCCACATCATTCACGGAGTCGCCTATGGCAACGAAATCCTTTGGCTCAATACCCATCATCTCTGCAACTTTAATAAGACCAGTGCCTTTGTTAACTTCCCTGCTCTTGATATGGATAGCAAAATGTGTGTCTATGATCTCTACATTAAAACCATGCTCATACAAGATCTGCCTGGCAAGTTGCAGATCAAAATCCCTTCTAAGCACTATCTCGGTCTTACGATGCTCCGGGTCCAGCTTAGTTAGCTCTAACTTACCCGAGAGCAGATCAAAAGCCTTTTGACATTCTCTGATAGATTTGGATACTATAGGAACCGTATCAAAACCAGGAGAAATGACACCTCCATTTTCGGCTATCACTATCCCTCCCACCCCTATGAGCCTGGCAGCCGCATGGGCATAACAGAGAATATTGCCTGTGGATAGCACCACAGGTATATTAAGGGAGCGTAAACTCCCAATTGCTGCCATATCAAGGCTCCTGTCCCTGAAAGTGATGGTCCCGTCAATATCAACTGCAATTGCCTTGAATTTCATGGCAGGTAAATTAGAAAAAAAGTTTAAAAACCTGCTGTTCAGGGATCACGCAGGCCAGCGGTGGTAACTGAGATCACTGCTTCAGCGTCCGGAAGGTTCGGGGCGTCCACAAGCTTGACTATCCTTTTATCCCCCTTGGATTTGCGCATATAGAGCCTGAATGTAGAAGTATGGCCGAGTATATGCCCTCCTATGGGTTTTGTCGGATCGCCAAAGAAAGCGTCCGGTTTTGCCATGACCTGATTTGTCACCAGCACCACTGCATTGTTAAGATCGCCAAATCTCTGGATATCATGGAGATGTTTGTTAAGCTTTTGCTGCCTGTCGGCAAGCGTCCCACGTCCTATGTACTCTGCTCTGAAATGCGCGGTCAAGGAGTCAACTATGAGCAGTCTTACCGGTTTGTCAGAATCCTTGAGCTCGTTGGCAAGTTCAGATGCTGCATCCACAAGCAGGATCTGATGGTTCGAGTTGTACGCCCTTGCCACATGTATGTGCCTGAGGAACTCTTCATGATCATAGTCCTCACCATATAGCTCTGAAAGGCCCTCAACCATCTGTTTTATCCTTTCAGGCCTGAAGGTGTTCTCTGTATCGATCATTATTACAGAGCCATTCAATCCACCTTTTTCTTGTGGCAATTGAACATTGACGGCTAACTGGTGAGCAACCTGCGTCTTGCCTGATCCGAACTCGCCGTATACTTCGGTTATGGCCTGGGAATCTATCCCGCCACCCATTATATCATTGAACTCCTTACAGCCCGTCGAGAGCTTACCTACCAGCTTCCTGCGTTCCATTACCACATCACCTGTTTCAAAACCACCAATATCTGCAGCTTTGCGAGCTGCCAGGATGATCTTGGCTGCTGTGGACTCACCTATATCCGCGGCTGTCGCGAGCTCAGCAGGAGAAGATACAGCAATTGCTTCAACTGTTGAAAAACCTGCTTCAATGAGTTTTTGGGCTGTGGCAGGACCAACATGGTCCAGATCCTCAAGTAATACTTCTGACATTTTTATGACTCCTTTGTGGTGCACATGTTAACTTCCGGTGCACATTTCGATGAATTATTGGTCTTTGGAATATATATACATGAAGAGAGCGGAGTG
This sequence comes from uncultured Methanomethylovorans sp., assembly GCA_937968035.1. Classification (GTDB taxonomy): domain Archaea; phylum Halobacteriota; class Methanosarcinia; order Methanosarcinales; family Methanosarcinaceae; genus Methanomethylovorans. Next base: position 15,699 of record CALBTS010000619.1, on the reverse strand, counting down.
AAAGTAATAATGCCAAATACATCGATCAATTTTACAGTTGGAACAACCTGACATTTTTGGGCAAACATTTATTTTATAAAATACCCTTTGTACCATCAATGCCCAGAGTAGTAGTCGGTGGAACTTTCGAGTGTCTTCATGACGGACACAGGGAGCTTTTAAGAAAAGCCTTTGAACTTGCCGGCAATGAAGAAGTCGATATAGGACTTACATCCAACGAAATGGCAAACAAGCGTCCACGCAAGATACCTGATTATAGCGTACGGAAAGAAAGGGTCATCCAGTACATACAGCAAATTGCAGAGGGTCAGAAATACACGATCATAGAGCTAAATGACCCCTTTGGAAAGACCCTTGAAGAGGATTACGACTACATTGTTGTTTCTCCCGAAACATATCCTGTTGCCTTGGAGATCAATAAGCTCAGGGCTGAGAAGAACCTGAAGGACATCAGGATCGTGAAAATTGATTACGTCCTCGCCGATGACCAGATACGCATCTCCTCCACAAGGATAGTACTTGGAGAGATAGACATCCACGGGCATCTGAAATCTTGAGCTGGCACATAATTTTATAAACTACTTTATACAACTAAAACCCATGGGCAGAGTATTCAGCGACATGGACAAACAGATATTTGACAAGCTTGCACCTGAACTTAGCGGAAATACGATATCATCAGGAGGACACAACTATCCTTTCATCTTAAGGCCGCTGTCCCACAAGATAGCGCAGTCGGCAGAGGATTTCAGGGAGAGGATGGAGCGCCTGAACGTGGAAGAGCTGGACTACCTGGTGAAACTTGCTCTGGAGAACAAAGAAGATATACGTTCCCTTGAACCTGAAGATATTGACACTATCATGGAACTGGTAGAACAAAAGATCTCTCTGCAGCGCATGAAAGAGCTAAAGCAGCATCTGGGCATAGTGTGATGAGCCACAGGGAATTACTTTTTGGTACAGCCGGTGCACCTTACTCCTCAGCTAAAGGCACCACAGTGGAAGGTATTCGCAGAGTGAGGGAGCTTGGACTTGACTGCATGGAGATAGAGTTCGTGCGTGGGGTTAAAATGGGTGCCAATTCTGCAAAGGAAGTGCAGAGAACAGCCACATCTCAGAATGTAGCTCTTAGTGTCCATGCACCGTACTACATCAACCTTAATTCTTCGGAACCCGAAAAGATAGATGCCAGTGTCAAGCGGATATACGACTCCGCACTCATAGGCTCCATCTGTGGGGCTCGTTCAATAGTATTCCATCCTGCCTACTACCAGAAAGATAAGCCAGAAGACGTTTTTTCAAGAGTTTTGCAAAAACTGCAGGAACTCACAGCCAGAATGGCTGCAGAGGATATTGATACGGTGCTAAGACCCGAGACCACAGGCAAGCCCACACAGTTCGGCAGCCTTGATGAAACCCTCAGCATGTGCAGCCAGCTAGATAAAGTGCTGCCGTGCATCGATTTTGCGCATCTGCACGCAAGAAGCAATGGCAAAGAGAATTCGTTTGAGGAGTTCGCTGCCGTACTTGAAAAAGTGGAGAACATACTTGGAAGGGAAGCTCTGGAAAACATGCATGTGCATATTTCAGGCATTGAATATGGACCAAAGGGAGAAAAGAACCATCTGAGACTGGATGAATCAGATCTCAGGTACGTGGAACTGTTGCAGGCTTTCAAGGAGTTCCGGGCAAAGGGTCTTGTAATATCCGAAAGTCCTGATAATGAAGGGGATGCTTTACTCCTCAAAAGAACTTATCAGGGTCTTTAGTCATCCTTCATACCCGGTGTTCTTCCGTAGATAGAGAGCATGATACCTGCCCGGTGCAGGCCGTTGCAAGAGAGGAGATATCCCCATTCTCATTTATGATATCAACATGGATGTTGATACCACTTTCTTCAATATAATGACTGATACGTTCAAATGAATGGTAGATCATTCCACCATGTGTGATTATAAGACACCTCTGTCCACACAGAGCATTAAGGATGGAACGATCGATAACTCCTGAAGTGATGTCCAGGCGAATGTTGTCCCTCTCAGCTATGAGTTTGCTTCTCTTGCCCATGGCACCCACGGTATCCACATCGCCGTTAGAGATGAAAAGCTGTAAGAAACCAGCATCGTGATGGTCCGTATCGTATATCATGATGGAACCTGCACGCACATAACGTCTGCTGAGTTCCACTATTGCCATGCAGTCTTCATGGATATGGAGGACCTTCCCGTTGACCGCCTCCATAGGATAGTTCAGTGCGAACTCACCGTGCAGCAGCCCTAAGTTCACACTATCCCCTACCTTGACGTCAGGAGACACTTTGACCCACATGAGTTCCGGCTCTTTCAGTATCCTGACAAGACCGGGTATATCCTTGGGACAGCCGTTAGCCTTGACAAGACTGCGCCTGCGCAGTTCCTCATGCACCTCAAGTATCTGGGGCTTTCTCAGATTTGCCCTCTGGAGCAGCTCCTCGTTTCTGAAAATATCCTCAGGTATCCCTTCACCGATCATCTGGTGATTCGTCATGATGAACACATGATCAGCCCATCTGTAGGCGAGATCCACATCATGGGTCGATATAATTATTGTTTTGCCGAAATAGTTAAGTTCGTTCAGAAGGTCCATTACCTCGTCCGCACCCACCGGATCCAGGTTGGAAAGCGGCTCATCAAGAATGATAACCTCCGGTTCCATAGCAACAATACCTGCAATAGCAACTCTCTTCTTCTGGCCGCCACTAAGATGATGGGGAGGTTTTTTCTTGAGCGGGTTAAGCCCCACATAATCAAGGGTACTCTGTACCACAGAGTTTACTTTTTCTTTTGAATAACCCAGGTTCGTTGGACCAAAGGCTACATCCTGGTAAATGCTGGGTGCAAAAAGCTGATCATCCGAGTTCTGGAATACAATGCCCACGTTCTTGCGTAGTTCGCGCAGGGACTTTGCATCATACTTCACAGGCTTACCATGGAAGAACACTTCCCCTTTATTCGGGACCAGAGTGCCGTTAAGAGTAAGGAATAATGTTGACTTTCCGGAACCATTACGGCCTACAAAAGCTATTTTTTTGCCCATATCTATCCTGACGCTTACATTATCCAAGGCAATTGTGCCGTCCGGATAACTGTATACAAGATCTCTGGTTTCCAGGATTGTCATGATCTACCTCAGATAAGAAGGATGTTCCTCGTGGAATAGAAAACTACAAGCACTAAGATAAAATATGCGGACGTTAGTACAACTTCGGACCTCTTTACCGGGCGGTTCTCCTCTATCAGCATGAACCTGCCATCATAACACCTTGAGTTCATGGAAACATAAAGCTTCTCTCCCTGCTCCCATGCCCTTATGAAAAGAGACGTACCCAGCATGCCCACTGATCTGAACGAAGTCCTGAAATCCTTATAGCCCAGCCTGACCGTCTGAGCGTACTTGATCCCCATAGCCACTTCCATAAAGACAAAGATGTAGCGGTACATCATCATGGCTATCTCTATGAAGGAATCCGGGAAACGGGTTGCCTTCAATACAGAAAAGAGTTCTATCATAGGAGTTGAGAGCGAAAGGAAAAAAAGGCAGGACATACCGCTGATAGTACGTGCAAGCACCACTAAGGCCATGTTCAGACCCCCGGTACTGACCCCAAGCCTGTGACCCCACAGATCAAAACCGAAGACTTCACTACCATTACCTGAAAAGAAAGCAATGATGGCTACGCTGATCAGCACGAATCCTGCGGGTGCAGCCAGGATCTTGAAGTAGAAACTTGCAGGCACCTTACTGAAACGGATGGTTGCAATACCCATACAGAGAGCTATTACAAAAGGTGTGACAGGAGAATTGGAAGAAACACCCACAACTATGCCGAAAGACGTTATAGCTATCTTGAGCCAGTTGTTCTTTTCACGCAGGGGGCTGTTAAGGGCGTAATCGTCCAAGATAGATGTCATGATGTGTCCTGTATACCTTATTAAATCAACAAAATTTGTTTTTGTAAAAAAGCTCCTTTTCAAGCTGGATTGAGAGTTATATTAGATAAGTTTTCCGTTTTGTAATAGTCACTTTGGGAAGTATAACAGAAAAGATAAAAAGGATTTTTTTGAAAAATATAATGGGTTGTAAAACCCATTATTGACCTGACTGGTTCTTTCCTCTGTAGTAGCCAAAGAAGTAACCAATGACTATGGCACCTATGGCTGCCTGCAGAGCAAAGAGCAGGCTTTCAGTTTCTCCACCTGGTGGCTCGAACTTAGGAAAACCCGGGTCCCATGGCTCATAATTAGGGTCAATACCTGAGATCACATCCTCTGCTGCACCATCTGCACCTCCGAATTCCGAACCAGGATTGGCTGCGAGTCCATAAAAGAACTGGGCCACAAAGAGTAATGCTATGGCTCCCACGATGTACTCTAATTTCATGCCGCAGCCCCCTTAAGCTTATTCACTGCCTCCGATGTGAGAACCTGCAGGTTCACAAGCACATCGCCCTTTACCTGCACCACATATTTCATAATAAGAGCCGTGAGCGCACCCTCCATGATGGCAAGTGGTACCTGAGTTGTGGCGAACACCGCTGCAAATGCGGTGAACGAAGACAGGAAACCCGAAACCGTAAGAGCACCACCTGCCGGGAAAGCCAATGCAAGTTGAGTGGATGTCACCACATAGGTCACCCAGTCTGCTATTGCGGTCGCCAGGAATATGTTGAGATAAAAGTTCATATTGACCTTTGCGGCAGCCTTGTAGAATGCATATGCCACAAACGGCCCCACTATACCCATGGATGCAACATTTGCTCCCAGTGTGCTTATTCCTCCATGACTGAGGAACAAGGCCTGATATATAAGAACAATGAAACCGAGCACAGATGTTATTGCCGGACCGAAAAGCACGGCTGCCATCCCTGTACCTGTTGGATGTGATGAACTGCCTGTGACCGAGGGGAGCTTAAGGGATGAAAGTACAAAGATGAAAGCTCCAGCCACTGCAAGCAGAGGCACTATCTCTCTGCGTTCACTTACGAGCCTGTTCAACCGATACATACCGAACAAGATTACGGGTATGGAGAATACAAACCATAACTGCCACCAGGGTGATGGCAAGAACCCTTCGAATATATGCATAATTGTCACCTTCCTATCGTTTTCCAACTAGATAATCAAGTTAATTTGATTTAGGTAAATGTGACTTACATGTTATTATACATAAAGGTAACGATTCTTGTTTTAAACGGTTAAAGGTTTAGTAATAAAGGAGACAGATATACCGGATAACTTAATTAATATTGTATAAAGGAGACGTACATATAAAAAACGTAACACATTGGTCAAATTGAACTTAGCGCTGCACCACCAGAAGACAGTACATGTCAGACTCCGCAAGCGGTGGATTTTGTACGGAACCGACTACTGCCCGTTCTTCGGAATAGCCTATGTTCTCATAAAGGCAGATCTTTGCCTCAATGCCCTTTTCCCGTAACAGGTCAGCCACTTCCTGCGAACCGAAATTCTCTGCGGGTAACAGGAATATATCCTTTCCAAGTCCGACCTCTCTTATGAGAGCCTCCCGGGCAGGTGATGGATCACGCCCATGTGCAGTGATCATAGCGAGATTGGACATCTCTACATGAAAACGGGCACATGAAGCCTGAATAGAAGAGACGCCCGTTATCACCTTGTCATTTTCACCGGCGAACTTTCCAAGTCCTGAGAACATGGGATCGCCCGTGGAAAGCACCACGGCATCTGCAGGTAGTAGATGTAGTTCCCTGTAGTTCTTGATGATGTGAGCCTCACATTTGATGAAGTCCTTAACAAGCTCGATGGACCTGCCTGAACCATAGATCACAGGAGCATTACTGATGGCTGCAATAGCTTCCTGGGTCAGCATATTGGGACCAACGCCCACGCCTACGATGATCATATCTTCTCCCCGCTGTCCATAAGTACAGTGCCATCCCTGTCCACGACTACTACCCTTGCACCATTGGCTTTTTCCACAGCCATGTCAAAAGCTTTCTTAAGCCTCTCATTACCCGGATCCAGTTCCAGCATCTCCACCACAGTGGCATAACCACTGCCTTCAAGCATTTTCGGATCTCCCCACTTGAGCACAAGACCGGGGAGTCCACAGATAATGACTTCACCCTTTGCTGCAGCTACAGCATCGGATATGCGGCTGCCTGCAAGCACCACCGTATATCCCGGGAACAGCATGGTAGAATAGCGTATGCCTATTCTGCCGGTCGTGAGCACTACCTTGTCAGCGCTGCGTATCAGGTCCTCTTTCATCTCGCCCAGGTGATCATTCCAGGGCTCCACAAATCCTGTGGTGCCCAGGATGGAAATACCTCCTTCCACACCAATGCGGCTGTTCAGGGTCTGCTTGGCAACCTCAGCACCGCGGGGAAGAGATAAAGTTACCTCCGCACCCTGCAAACCAAGCTCTTCAACGGCTTCGGAAATAGCTGCCTTGATCTGTTCCATGGGCCTGGGATTGATGGCGGGATATCCTTTCTTAGACTCCAGGCCATCCCTTGTAACAATACCTATACCCTCTCCTGCCCGAATCATGATGCCATCGATCTCTCTGGCATCCGCCACGAATTCAAGTCCACGGGTGATATCGGATTCATGATCATTATATACCTTTACAGCAACTGCATGACCATTAACAGCATGCACATCCATCTCAGCCCGCAACCCTACAGGTGTAGGCACAGATACATGAGAAACAGGCTTGCGTAGTGAGAGCACTGCAGCTTTGGCTGCGGCTGTTGCTGTCGTCCCGGTGGTATAACCCCTCCTGAGCACAGAGCCATCGCTTAAGAGAACAAGTCTTCCACTTTCAATGCCTTTTATAAGCTCGTCCCTGGGCACATTGGAACGCGCAACCCACTCATCTGGGATCCTGGATTTGTTCACCGGGTCTATCATCGAAAACTCAATTGTGGTACAAAGTTATAAAAGTAGCGAATTCATCCTGTTCTTTTGAACATGCGGTCCAGTTCTTCCCTTGTGAAAGAGATCATTGTCGGACGGCCGTGAGGACATGTGTATGGATTCCTGCATTTCTTAAGCTGGCGGATAAGATCAGCCATCTGATCCTTATTACACACAGCACCCGCCTTTATGGCAGCTCTGCATGCCATGGTACTGAAGACATGATCGTATATCTCGGTATCGTCTTTTATCCTGCCAACAGAGAGCAGGTCAGATACTATGTCATGTACCACATCAGGACTTTCCATCCTGCCAAATATCGTAGGCACAGTAGTAACTACATAGGTATCAGGACCAAATTCTGATATGCTGAAACCCACCTCTTCCAGATACGGAACGAACTCCTCCAGAATGATCTTCTCTTTCGGATTTAGTTCCAGCGTCACGGGATTCAGAAGCTCCTGCCATCCCATATCCCTGGAATCCAGCACGCGTTCATACATGACACGCTCATGTGCAGCATGCTGGTCTATCAGCAGCAGTTTCTTCTCCACCTCTGCAACAATGTACAGATCTTCAAACTGGCCCATTACCTTCACATCATCTGCAACGAAAACGGGTTCTTCATCATGGGGAGAGGATGCCAGCCTGGACTGGAGGCGTGCACTTGCTTTGAGCCGTCTTTCAGTATCCTTTGGAGGAGGGTGATAAGGAGTTGGCTCTTCAAGAACACGGGATTCCAAATAAACCTTATTTTGCAACTTATCTTGCAATTTAGATTCATCCTCGTCTTTATCTTCGTACAAGACCTTCTGGACAGGAGAAGGCTTATCCTTAACTTTGATCTCAGGAACAAGATGAGTAGAACTTAGAGCATTCTCCACAGCAGCAGTAACAAAGTCCATGATCTCTTTCTCATGGCTGAGCCTCACTTCGGTTTTACGTGGATGTACGTTCACATCCACTATTCTGGGGTCTATCTCAAGCTTGAGAAAAGCTGCGGGATACCTGCCCTTGGGAAGAAGAGTGTAGTATCCAAGCCTTATGGCGTTACTTATAGCCTTTGAATAAATACTGCGCCCGTTGATATAGAAGGATTGCAGGTCTGAACCGCTGCGGCTGAGTTCAGGCTTGGAGACGTAGCCTGAGATCTTCACAAGTTCATTTTCACATACAACAGGCACCAGCGACCTGGCAACCTCTGCTCCGTGGATGTGCACGATGTTGTCGAACATATTATTGGTAGCAGGAGAACGTAAAACAACCTTGCCTTCGTTCAGGAGAGTGAAAGAGATAACAGGATGGGCTATGGCATAGTTGGTAAGGACTTCCGTAATATGTGCCAGCTCAGTGCGGCTGCTTTTAAGATATTTCCGCCGGGCGGGTGTGCTATGGAACAGGTCGGCCACCTCCACAGTGGTGCCTACAGGAGCACCGACTTCCAATATGGATTTCACACCATCACTGCCTGCCATAACCTTTGTACCCGCCACATCCCGGCTTCTGCGGGTGATGAGGGTAACTTTTGCAACTGCAGCCATCGAGGAAAGAGCCTCACCTCTGAACCCCAATGTACGGACAAGTTCCAGATCATCAATGCTGGTAAGCTTACTGGTAGCATGTTTCTTGAAAGCCATGGATGCGTCCATGTGGCTCATACCGTGACCATTGTCCCGGACAGATATCCTTTTGACACCGGAGCCTTCTATCTCAACTTTGATCTCGGTGGCTCCCGCATCAATGGAATTGTCAAGCAACTCCTTAACTGCCGAAGCAGGTCTTTCTATTACCTCCCCCGCAGCTATCTTGCTGATAGTAGCCTCATCCAGCAGGTGTATCCTGTTGCTGTCCACATCACATAAATCCTCAGCCATATCATTCCCCACTTTCATCCAGTAATTTCTTAAGGCTATTGAGCTTGTTCAGAGCATCCACAGGAGTCAGGGTATTAACATCAAGGGACTTCAACTTCTCCAGTACGGGGTGCTTCACATCTGCTTCCGGAGAACTTCCTCCATCGAAGAGCATGAGCTGGGTATATCTTGCAGTACTCTTACCCTTACCCTTCTTTGGCCTGCCCTCCCGGTTTATGGCGCTCTCACTTTCTATTTCTCTGAGCACTTCCTTTGCGCGGGAAGTGACCGCATGCGGGACACCGGCAAGCCTTGCCACATGAATACCATAACTCCTGTCTGTAGCTCCGGGCACTATCTTACGCAGGAACACCAGATCATCACCTTCCTCTTTCACCGCAATATGCAGGTTCTTTACCCGCTTGAGAGTGCCTTCCAGCTCAGTAAGCTGGTGGTAGTGAGTTGCGAACATGGACCTCACACCCACCTTACTTTTATTATGTATATATTCCACAACAGCCTTTGCGATACTATAACCGTCGTAAGTGCTCGTACCCCTGCCGATCTCATCCAGCAGCACCAGGCTCTTGGGAGTGGAATTGTTAAGAATGTTGGCAAGCTCCACCATCTCAACCATGAAAGTGCTTTGTCCGCTGGCAAGGTCGTCAAAGGCTCCGACCCTGGTAAAGACCCTGTCCACTATACCTATGGAGGCATGGGAGGCAGGTACGAAAGAGCCTACCTGGGCCATTATGACAATGAGCGCGGTCTGGCGCATGTATGTGGATTTTCCTGCCATGTTGGGACCGGTGATGAGCAGGAACTGATTATCCTCACAATCGATCTCAGTGTCGTTGGGCACGAAACCGCCCGGAACGGTACTTTCCACCACAGGATGCCGTCCATCCCTGATGAGTATCCTGCAATCACTGGTAACTGCCGGCCTGATAAAGTTATTATGCACAGCCACTTCAGCAAGGTTCACCAGCACATCGAACTGCCCTATGAGAAAAGCTGCCCTCTGCAACTGCTTTGAGTATGAAGCCACAGTTGCATTGATCTCGCTCAGCAGTTCATATTCCAGAGCATGTGCCTTTTCATCTGCATTGAGGATGGAAGTCTCCATCTCTTTAAGTTCAGGAGTGTAGAAACGTTCGGCATTGGCCATGGTCTGCTTGCGGATATAATCATCCGGCACCTGAGAGCTGTTAGAACTGGTAACTTCCAGATAGTAGCCGAACACCCTGTTATATCCCACTTTCAGGGATTTGATACCTGTCCTTTCCCGTTCCTTTTGCTGGAAATCGGCCACCCACTTTTTGCCGTTGCGGGACAGGTCTTTGAGTTTGTCAAGTTCGGCATTGTAGCCGGGCCTGATCATGCCACCTTCCCGCACACTTAGCGGCGGTTCTTCAACTATGGCTTTTCCTATGAGTCCCACAAGAGAGCCAAGTTCTTCAAAATCTTGTAATTCCTCAATTATGTCCCTGACAAGAGTGGAAGAAATATCATCACCCATGCACTGTATCAGCAGAGGCACTGCCTCCAGGGACAGTTTCAATGCTACCAGGTCCCTGGCATTTGAATTGCCATACATGACCCTGCCTACGAGCCTCTCAATATCCTTTACATAAGAAAGATGGGAACTCAGATCGAAACGCACCAGTGTCTTACCGGACAGCTCCTCCACAGCATCCAGGCGTTCATTTATCTCACTTACAGATATCAATGGCTTTAACAGCCATTTCTTAAGCATCCTGCCGCCCATAGGCGTGCTGGTCTGGTCCAGTATCTTAAGCAGGGATATATCATTGCCCTCTCCCCGGACATTATGCACGATCTCAAGATTGCGCAGGGTAATGGAATCCAGGATCATGAACTCGGATTCGGAATATGTGGACAGTGACTGCACATGCCCCAATTCCCTCATCTGGGTAGTGATGGCATAGTTAAGAGCAGCTCCGGCCGCGGCTATGGCATGAGGCAGGGTATCACAACCCATGCCCTCCAGAGTGGAAACACCGAAATGCTGCTTGAGATGTTCCCTTGCGTTGGTGGTATCGAATGCCATTTCATCGAACTCATGCACTATGACCCTCAGTTCCTCAAGACGCTGCATGAGATGCTCGTTCCCGTAGAGATGCAGCGGAACTATACATTCAGCAGGCAGCATGCGGGCTACTTCACTAGCTATCCTGTCATAAGGTGGCTCATCGATGAACTGAGTAGCCATGAACTCGCCTGTAGACACATCCAGGAAGGACACGCCGAAATCCTCATTCTTTCCTGAGAGCGCCATGAGATAATTGTTAGTGGCATCACTGAACATGGATGGGTCTATGGCTGTGCCGGGTGTTACCACACGCACAACACCCCGTTTCACAACGCCTTTGGCTAATTTGGGATCTTCGAGCTGCTCACATATGGCAACTTTGTAGCCTTTCCTGATGAGGCGCGGCAGATATGTATCAATGGCATGATACGGTATGCCTGCAAGAGGCATGTTCTTGCCGTCCTCTCCTTTGCCCCGGGTGGTGAGAGTGATCTCCAGCTCCCTGGCAATGGTCTTCGCGTCCTCCCCGAAAGACTCGTAAAAATCCCCCATCCTGAAAAAGATCAGGGCATCGCTATACTCTTTCTTTGCCGTATAGTACTGGTGCATGGCAGGGGTCATCTTGCTCATGGTGCTGTGGTTTATCTGTGTGGTACTATTTTTGTGTTTGCATGGGAGACGGATGAAAAGGCAATGTGACTATTTGATTTATAAAAAATGTGATTTTTTATGCTTAGTCAATATGGAGTTGATGTCAAAGGAAAGAGTGATTTTTTTTTCATATATAAAATTGATTTGGAATCAAGTTAAATATATAACCTTTAACAAATATTCTGCTTTGTGTAAGGGGTTCAGAGATCTTGACGGAACACTTGAACCCCCTACTGCCCAGAGGCAAGGTCATAGTTTGTTTTGATATTGCTTAAAACTTACGTCTTCTTGCCTCTGGAGTAACTGAAATGAGGTAAGAAAATGAAATTGTTTCAAAGAATTAGAGTAACTTCGCTTTTAATAGCGATAGTGATGCTGGCGACATTATTTGTGCCGGCGGTGAGTGCAAAGGCTGATGCTCTCATCGAGGAAGAAAAATCAGAAAATAACACTCTCGATGAAATGAGCATTAACTATACTACAGCCCAATTGCAGAACATGTACAAAAAATATAATGTCACTGATAATGACTTAAAATTTGCAAATGATGAGTTACCCAACTATTTAGAGGGTACAATTCTTGATAGCGATTTAAGGGTGATAGCAAGTGAGACTGGCGAAGCTCCAGAAAACCTAAAACAAGGAGAAGATTATGATATTCTCATCACTGAGAAAGAAATGGTGCGTATAATGGAGAGTGCAAGAGATAAGTACATCCAAAAGTACGGTGTAGATCCAAACAATCCAAAAGTGGATGTTGTTAATGGTATTGCTCTTCCTAAAGAAGAAGCAAAAAAGCTTGTTATAAATGATCAAGCATCAATAGACAGTGAAAATCCAGTATTCACCTCTGAGAATTCATTGATACATAACGAGGATTTTGCTATGACATTTCAGCATGTTTATAGAAATCCTCGAAAAATTAACGGCAATATAGAGGTGCACATTTTTCCTGCAAAGGATAGCAGTCATAAACCAATTGAAGCATATTCTCAAGATACAACAAATGCCTTAAGCAGATTCCAAGCTTTTAGCGTCACAATGACTCGCTTTTGGCATTATAATTTTTGGGATGCAAGTGACACGGGCTCTACAACTTCTAGTGTGCTTCTTAACGACCTTGAAGAAGATACTACTTGGGTGATAGATAACAATAATGATATTGTAGTTGGCTGGGTAAAAAGTATGGACAATAATGGAAGAGCTTGGAGGCCTGGTTCATTTTCGGTTTGTGGAACTACAGCAGCAGGTCTTGATTGGCCACACGACAGTATAGTTCAGCACGAAGTATCTCATAATTTTGACGCAAATGATCATTATACTGTGGACTGTATCATGGACTATGAAGATGCCTATTCAGGGGTAGATACCTGGTGCTATGATTGCAGAAATATTGTAAGGAATGGAATACTAAATTGAAACTTTAGTTGATATTTAGAATTGCAAAGAGGATGATTTGCACTTTAAACATCATCTTCTATTTATTTCGAGGCATACATGGAGCATAAAAATAGAGATTTATACAATGCTGGATTAGTAATCCTCATTTTAATAAGCCTTTTAACGATCATGCCTTTTCTTTTTGCAGGCCCCCCGGTGTCACTCTATTCGATTCAGAATGGGGATTCTATTAACCATACGATTAGTATTGAAATTGTCAGCTTGAATAAGATTCCCATACATAAAGATGAATATCATCTAGCACCTATGGAGAACGTGGTCACGGACAAAAGTATGCTTTCGCTGTTATATATACCACTTATAGGAGACAAATGCACTATAAAAACCACCCTTGATTCCAACTCACCTGAAATAAGAGAGGTATCTTTAGGCATCTGGGAAATGCCATATATTTCCATAACCAATTCAACAATTTACATTGACTATATGGTTGTTTAGGCCTCGCCGATAAGCTGTAAGAATCATTGAGGATGGATTTCTCCCCCCCTCAATATTCTATCGCAATATCCTTCTCGAAAAGCCCCTTGATCTCCATGCTCAGACCTGATTCCAGAAGTTCCGATTCTTCTGTGAGAGTATCAAAATGCTTCTTTTCCGTATCAAGATCATTCTCTGTGGTCTTCAGCATGTGCTCATCACGGGAGATCTGCTGCACAAACTGCTCTTTGTCCCTGTAGACACTCATGCTGTTCAACTCGTTCATTGCACTTTCAAGCTGCAAGGAATGATCTTTTCTATGTTCTCTCAGGGATGACAGGTCTTTGGAACTATGCAGCTTATCCACCTGCTGCAGGGCTTTCTCGCACATCTGGTCCTTAAGACCAAGACTGCCGTTCTCTACCCTGAATTTGACCTCGGCAAAAAAGGACTCCAGATCATGCTCAAGAGCAGAAGCTGGGTCATGTGTTATCTTTTCAAGGATCTGCCTGTGCTCAGTAGAGAGCACGCATATCTCGCTCTTGTCCTGCTTTTCCATTCTGGAGAACACCTTGGACAAAGGAGAGAATATTCTCTGGATATCGTGGTCTGTATTCGATAATTGCTCTTTGAGAGTGTTGACATCAGCCTCAAGTTGTTTTGCCCTTTCAAAATCCCTGCTGTTTTCGAGTTCATTGAGCCTGTTTTTAGTATCCTGCATATCTTTTTTGATTGAATCTACCCTGGATCCAAGATGCTCGATCCTGGTATGACTATCCTGGATCTGCACCTGTATTTTCTTATAGTTTCCAATCTCTTCAGAGAACTTATCGAAGGAATCCTGCCTATCCTTCTTGTCCCTGACAGGTACGAATAGTTCATCCACCTGGTCTTCAATGCTTGCTAAGGTTGATATGATCTTTTGCGATTCCGCAGGATAGATGGCTTTAATATAAAGCTGGCTTCTGTGTGTGTTATCCCGCACAGTTTTAAGTGCAGATTTCGCATTTATGCAGAATTCGAAGGCATTTTGAATAGAATCATCCTCCGGAGGCTTCACCTTTTCAGTGATCGATCGCAGGTTATTGGCAATATTGTCCCTGTTGGCATCTCCTACCTTTTCCACTCTCTTGTTAGCATTTTGAACAACCTCGGCAGAAAGGAGGCTTTCTATGACCTCGGGTATCTCATGGAGAGTGAGATCGATATCTTCATATTTCCTGCGGATGAAAGGCTTAATTTCATTGAACTCTTTTTCAGATTCATCTGAGATGAATCGGAGAAGGTCATTTATTTTTATCTTGACCGGATGATCTTCATTTGTTTTCTTTCCGAAAAGCTTGTCAATGAATTTCATATTCTAACCAAAAAACGCAATCTCTCTTTAAAAGTCTATGGATAGCGCAGATGAATGATAATAGAAATCTAATTAAAAAAAGAAAAAGTCTGATCGTAGATCAGAAGAATTTAGATGCAAGAGAAGACTTTACGTCACAGCTTTCAAGGAATTCGCAATCGTTGCACAGAGGTGTCTGTTTTCTTTCCGGCAGAAAGCCTTCTTTGATCTTTTTAATGTTGCTGCATACCCCAAGTACCTGCCTTCTGTCGTTTGCTCTGATCTTTGATGGTCTTATGCAGCCTGATCTGGAATAAATGACTATGCCACCGTCAATAGGCTTGTTGTGAATATCCTGCACAAGCATAGAGAATGCAGCCAGATGAAGCCTGTCATCTGCCCATATCCCATATTCAGGACACTTTCCTGTCTTAATGATCACAGGAGCGGGTGAACCTTCGAAGTTGACCATGCCGGCGGGCATACCGGAAACTTTCATTTTAGATCCATATAGCACGGGTTCCAGTTCCATGCCGTACAATGCTCTTACAAGCGGCATGCTGTGTGTATCTTTCAGCATCTCCCCCATATTACAGGAAACATCTTCAATACAAGCTTGTAAGTTATCAATAGCTTCCAATATGGTTGACTCGGAAACACCCTCAAGTTCAGAGGCATATATAATGTTTAATTCAACATGTATTTCATTGAATACACTTTGTATTGTGTCTATCATACCATCGGCTTTTGACGAAAAATGTTCCAGCAACTGGGGATATCGTAAACCAAATTCTTTAAGAAAAAGATGCTCAACATAAGAAACATCATCATTAGTCCTTTTTTTCTGAGAACGCTTTGAATAGTATACTTTTCGTGGGCATTTGAGATATAATGCTATATCAGAAACGTTCGTATTATGTTCATTTTTATTGAGAGACATACATTTCTAATTAAAGGTTGTTTTAATATAAATATCTAAATATGTTT